>CAZBOK010000508.1:0-3149 GCA_964493525.1 uncultured Phycisphaeraceae bacterium
GGCACCAACGCCGTGCCCGACGCGTCGGCGAAGTCCGGTTACCGGTTGGTCGGCGACACTGCGTTCGACGACCTCGTCGGCCGGTGCGCCGCGATCACCCCGGTCCCCGGCGGAGTCGGACCGGTCACCGTCGCGATGCTCGCGAAGAACGTCGTCGACTGCGCGCTGCGCGCCGAGCGCGGCAGCGTCGCAAATTGATCCCCGCGTTCCGCGCGGAACACCGACCTCGCGGAATCCTCCGGTCGACACCAGCCGGGCGCGATGGTCTCATGCGACCCGGTCTTCGTGGAGGGCTTGATCATGTGGGATCCTGATCCTGCCGCCTTGCTCACGGTGACGACGGACTTCGACGCGGCTCGGCACCTCGTCGAACAGTTGAAGGACGACGGCGTCACAGCCTGGGTCGAATCAACCGGACCGGCCGACGAGTCGGTCGAACCGCCGGGTGGGGAGCTCGGCGC
Source organism: uncultured Phycisphaeraceae bacterium (assembly GCA_964493525.1). Taxonomy (GTDB): domain Bacteria; phylum Planctomycetota; class B15-G4; order B15-G4; family JADJEK01; genus CAZBOK01. The sequence goes on from CAZBOK010000508.1 coordinate 462, forward strand.
GACCGTCTGGGTGCCGTCGAGCCAGCTCGACCTCGCGCGCGGCGTCCTGCTCGAAGCGCGCGCGCGCGCCTGACACGATCAACGGGGGTTCGCGCCCTCGGCTCGTCGCTCGCGGATCTTGCGGACGTTCTTCTCGACGTCGAGCACCTTCATGAGCCACGGCGACTCGTCGGCGACGGCGATCACGTGGTCTTCGTCGGGCGCCGCGCGCTCCGCTTCCACCGCTTCGTCGATGACGAGCGCGAAGACCTTCACGTGCGCGTTGTACACGTACAACAGCGCGGTGACCGCGATCACGAGCAACGTGACGTTCGCGCGCGGCAGCACGCGGATTGCCGCGACCGCCTGCAGGACGAACGCGATCCCCGCGATCGGCAGCAGCACGAAGCGCGTGATCGGATACTCCGGCGCGAGCTTCGTGAAGTAGATCGAGAAGACGACGACGCCCGCGAGGCCGATCGCTCCGAGCGCGGACCCGACTCCGCGCAGGAACCGGGCGAACCCGCGGGGCGCATCGACGGCGAATGCGCGCGCCGAGTCGGCGAGCGCGAGCGCGAGGAACGGGAGCGTCGGCAGCAGGTAGTGGCGCTGCTTCTGCGGCAGGATCGAGAACACGACGAACATCGCGAGGAACGCGATCGCCGCGAACCGTCGCCGCGCGTCGCCGCGGTCGAGCCGCGTGCGCCATCCGCGCCACACCGCCACCGGGATCAACAGCGACGCGGGCGCGGCGACGCCCCAGATCTTGTCGAGGAAGTACCACGGCGGCAGGAAGTGCTCCGCGCCGGATGCGGCGCCGGTCTTCACGCCGACCGGCAGGACCGCATCGCCGAGCAACGAGTCGAGCGCGTTCGGCACGCGCGCGAGCACGACGGCGTACCACGCGAAGCCGACCACGATCGCGGCGACGACCGCGCCGAGGAAGCGCGGCGACCGCAGATCGCGGGCGCGACGCTCGGCGAACGCGGCGACCACGATCGGGAGGAGCACGGTGACGAACGCCACCGTGGCCTTCGAGAGGAACGCGAGCGCGAGGCACGCGGCGAACGTCGCGAGGCGACCGGCGGTGCGCTGCATCGACCAACGCTCGAACGCGAACAGCGCGGCGGTGCTCCACAGAGCGAGCGTCATCTCCGCGTCGCCGCGGCGCCCGGACGTCGTGAACTGCAGCATCAAGAGGAGGAGCGTGACCGCGAGCAGGCCGTGCGCGGTCCCGCCGAGCGAGCGTCCCCACCAGAACACGAGGAGCGCGAGCGCGAGCGCCGCGACCGCCGACGGGAAGCGCGTCGTGCCGAGCGTGGGCTCGGTCCCCATCACGACCGCGCTCGCGGACGCGAGCCAGTAGTAGAGCGGCGGCTTCTGCAGTCGGACTTCCCCGTCGAAACGCGGCACCACGTAGTCGCCGGTCGCGACCATCCCGCGCGCGACCTCGTGGCAGCGCAGCTCGCTGTTGCGCTCGACCGGCGCGGCGCCGAGGCGGGGGAACAGCGTGGCGGAGACGGCGACGAGGAGGCAGACGATCAGCGCGCCGCGTCCCGCCGCAAACTCCAGCGCCGATCCGATTCTCCTCTCGATGCGCGCGAGCATCCGGTCGTCACGCCCCTCGCGCCGTGCGCGGCGCCCGGTCCGCGGGCCGGGCGGTCGGCGCTTCCGAGGTCGTCGCGGCGGACATTTCGGAACCGTCGCGGTTCGGCGTGAGCAGAAGATGAGCGAGGTGCGAACGGCGCGTTCGATCGGCCGCGGGCGCCTCCATCGGTTCGCGCGGTCGCCCCCTATGATTCGCCTCCTCGATGGACCTCGCCCCACCTTCGTCGCTGCGCCTTTCCGTGGTCCTTCCCGCGTTCGACGAGGAGGGCTGCGTCGAACGACTGATCCGCGAGATTCTGTCGGTGACGCGCCCGCTGGCGGTCCCGTTCGAGATCGTCGTCACGAACGACGCGTCGCGCGACTCGACCGGCGCGATCCTCGACCGGCTCGCGGACGAGCTGCCCGAGCTCGTGGTCGTCCACCACGCGATCAACTGCGGGCTGTCCGCCGCGCTCGCGACGGGGCTCGAGCGCGCTCGCGGCGAGATCGTGGTGATGATGGACGGCGACGAGCAGGCCGATCCGCACGACATCCCCGCGCTGCTCGCCGCGCTCCAGCCGGACGTCGACATCGTCTGTGGATATCGCGCGCGCCGGCTCGACGACTTCGTCAAGCGCGCGTCGTCGAAGATCGGCAACGGGTTCCGCAAGCTCGTCACCGGCGATCGCGTGCGCGACGCCGGCTGCACGTTCCGCGCGACGCGGCGCGACACGCTGCGCGAGATCCCGGTGTTCAACGGGATGCATCGTTTCCTGCCGACGCTGTACCGCTACCAGGGCTTCCGCCGCGTCGAGGTGCCGGTGAACCATCGGCCGCGCACGACGGGCGTCTCGAAGTTCGGCATCGGCAACCGCATGTTCCGCGGCGTGTTCGACTGCTTCGCGATGCTGTGGTGGCGGCGGCGCATGCTCCCCGCGCGCCGTGTGCGCGAGGAGCAGCTCGCGTCCCGCGCCGAAGTGCGCGGCGCCGGCAGTCGCGTGAGCGCGGCGCGATGAACGCGGCCGCGGAGGGCACGACGCCGGGCAACCGCGAGATGCGGCGCGCGATCGGGCTGCTGGTGATCACCGTGCTCTGCCTGGTCCTGGTCTACCTCACGCCGCT
>CAZBOK010000509.1:0-3142 GCA_964493525.1 uncultured Phycisphaeraceae bacterium
GGCGACCGCTCGCTGCGCATGCGCGTCGGCGATCGCGACCCCGCCGCGCAGTTCGTCTGGATCAAGTTCGAGGATGACCCGGCGCTGTATCGGACCGGTTCGAACCTCGCGAACGTGATCGACGTGCCGCGACAGGAATGGCGCGACAAGCGATTCCTCGCGGGCGACTCCGCGCTCTTGCGCTCCGTGAAGCTGACTCGGCCGGGAGCGCCGGACGTCGCTCTGGTCCATGAAGGCGCCGACTGGCGCTGCACCGAGCCGGTCCAGTGCCTCGCGGACGGAGCGAACGCCGGCAAGCTCGCGAACGGCACGCTCTTGCTCACGGTGAAGCGGTTCGTCGCGGCGAACCCGGACGAGAAGACGTTGGTCTCGGCGCAGATCGGCTCCGGACCGGCGCTCCATTTCGATTTCGGCGGACGCTCGCTCGACGTTCGGTTCGGCGCGTCCGAGAACGGCGAGGCCGATGCGCCGCGCTTCGCCACCGACTCGGAACGCGGCCACCTGTTCGTGGTCGAAGGCCCGGGGCTCGCCGCGCTGCGCTATCCGCCGAAGCGCTTCCGCGATCCCGAGATCGTCCGCGTCACGACGCGCACCGTCGAGAAGATCCGCATCCGACGCCCGGGCCGCGCACCCGACGTCGTGCTCGAGTTCCGACCGACGACGCGCAAGTTCGACGTCGTCGAGCCGTTCACGGCCGTTGCCGACGACTCGCGCTCCGGCGCGCTGTTCAGTTGGCTCCTCGACGTGTCGATGCTGCGCGCCGTCGATCTTCCCGATGAGCCGGGCAAGCCCGGCGACCGCGGCTTCCTCGACCGCGCCGAGCTGCCGAAGCACGGAGGCGGCGACCCGCTCGACCTGCTCGGTTTCGATCGGCCCGACGCGGTGCTCGAGTTCCGCCTGAACGCGGAGAACGGCATCACGAGGGACGTCGCGATCGAGATCGCCGCGCCCGCGGGCGACGGGACGGTGCCGGTGCGCCGCGCGGACAAGAACCCGGACTCCGCATATCTCGTCTCCGAGGAGCAGGTGAAGAAGATCCTCGCGCTCGACGCGCGCCAGCTCCTTCCGCCGCAGTGGTTCCCGCGCGATCTGAATCACGTCACGAGTGCGGAGTTCAGCGTCGCCGGGAGACCGCCGCGGACGGTCGCGCGCGATCTCAAGGCGCCGCCAAGCTCGCAGTTCTGGTCCGGCGACACGCCGGGGAACGAGTTCCAGCAGTACCTCTCGAAGCTCACGCTGCCCGACAGCGACGCGATCAAGATCCTCGCGCGCGACGCGGCGGGCGCCGCCGACGGCCTCGAACCTCCCGCGGCGACGATCCGACTGACGCTGCGCGACGAAGCGCACCCGCAGGTGACCGTGCGGATCGGCAAGAAGGACGCGTCGGGCACGACCGTGCTCGCGACGATCGATTCCTTCCCGGAGCGGAACGTCGTCGAGCTGCCCGCGTGGGTGGTGGACGACCTCACGAAGCTGTTCCCCTGATCGCGGGGAGGTCGTTCGCCTCCGCGGCGAGATCCCCGGGCGGATCGCGCTTGAACGCGGGGTCCGTCGTCGGGATGTTGTCGGCATCCACCGCGCGCCGAACCCGAACCGAGTCGACTCCGATGAATTCGTTGCCTGAGCGGGCTGCGCCCGCCTCCCGTCCGATCCGATGTCATCCGCTTCGAAACGAAGCGAACGCGCTTCGCCTCGCTCTCGTCGCGCTCGCGTGCGTGCTTGCCTCCGCGTGCGCGAGCGCGCCCGAGCCGACGAACCCGCTTGCGGACGCGTCGCTCCTGCCGTCCACTTCGTTCCGCGGCATGGTGCGCCGCGATCAATCGATCGCGATCCCTCCGGTCGTCGATCACCGCGCCGATCACGGCGGCGCGCCGGGCCTCGTCGATCGCCGCATCAGCATCCCTGCGACCGACGTCGTGCGCGGCCTGCTCGGCCGGCAGCTCTCGCTCGCGGGGCTCTTCTCGAGCGTGCGGCTCGAGGAACCGCGTGACTCCGACCTCGTGCTGAACGCGGAGCTCATCGACTTCGACGCGCGCGACACCGGCATCACGACGCTGCCGACCGCGCACGCGACCGTCGAGCTGCGCGTGAAGGTGACGACGCGCGCCGGCGAGCCGGTGCTCGAGAAACGCTACGTGCAGCGCCGGTCGCAGGACGGGTCTATGGTGACGCGGCCGGACGCGCTCGCGCTCGGCCGCGACGCGCTCGCGGGCGCGGTGGACGAGTTGCTCGTCGACCTCGATCGCATCGATTTCGGCGCGAGCGCCGCGGCGCGCTGAACGGGCGCGCGCGATGGGGCGGCCACCGGCGCGTGCGCGCGCGACGATCGCGCGGAGCGACGGCCTCGAGATCCGCGAGACGCGCTACGCGGCGCGCGTCCTGCACGGCGGCGTGCCGCTGCCGGGGATCACCGACGTCGATGCGTCGTCGCTCGGGTTCCTGCTCGGCGAGCCGGCGCCGCGCGGGCTCGGCGACGTGTTGTTCCTCGACACCGAGACGACTGGCCTCGAGACCGGTCCGGGCGCGTGGGTGTTCCTGGTCGGGATGGCGTGGCTCGAACGGGACGGAGCCGAGCCGATCCGCGTCGAGCAGGTGATGCTCGCGTCGCCCGACGCCGAGCGCGCGCTGCTCGACCGCGTGCAGGCGCGCGTCGCGGAGCGCCCGCGCCTCGTCACGTTCTTCGGCAAGAGCTTCGATCGCCATCGGCTCGACGATCGATTCGCGCTCCATCGTCGTCCGCGTGCGCTCACGCCGCTGCCGCACCTCGACCTGTTCCACGTCGGCCGGCGGCTGCTGAAGCGCGCGTGGCCCGATGGCAAGCTGCGGACGTTCGAGCGCCGCGCGCTCGATCTCGACCGCGGCGACGACCTCGGGGGCGCCGAATGTCCCGCGGCGTGGATGGACTGGATCGAGCGCAGGGACGGCGCGCGCCTGGAGCGCGTGTTCGAGCACAACCGCGTCGACGTGCTCTCGCTCCTCGCGCTCGCCGCGCGCGTCGTCGACGGATTGCGCGCGCCCAAGGACGGCGCCGCGGCGGCGGCTGCCGCGCGCTTCCTGGCTGACCGCGGCGCGCCGGCGGCGCAGGTGGAGCCGCTGCTCGAGCGCGCGCTCGCGGACCTCGACCTCCGGCGATGGCTCGTGC
>CAZBOK010000510.1:0-3120 GCA_964493525.1 uncultured Phycisphaeraceae bacterium
CCTGCCGCGTTCTGCGAAACGCGCGCGATCTGGTGGGTCTTGCGATCGGCGCGGTAGACCTGGACCTTGCTGTTCGCGCCGGGGACGAGGTTCGTCGCTGGCGTCGAGAACGTCACGTACCTTCCGTTCGCGGAGATCGCCGCGCGGTTGCAACCCTGGTTCGCCGGGAACCCGCCGAGCTGCGACACGAGCTCGATCGTTCCGTGCGTGCGGTCGAACACCATCACCTGTCCCATTCCGTTTCCCGCGGGCACGGTGAGGTTGGTCGCGTTCGACACGAACGCGACGAACCGACCGTTGCGGGAAATCGCCGCGCCGAAGCTGTCGGCGTTCGCGGCGGCGGACCCGGCGTAGGACACCGTGATCGTCTTGCCCTTGGCCGGACCGCCGGCGCGCGCGACTCCGGCCGGCACGACGAGGGACGCGACGAGGACTGCGGTCAGCCGCGACCGGCTGCCGCGGGACGAACCAATGGAGAAGGGGCGCATGGACCTCGCATCCGACGGACGATCGAAGCGGACCGACGGAGTCCGCCTTGGATTCGATCCGATCCGGCTGCGTGGCGTCTCGCGGAATTCGCGCGCGCCGCGGCGCGCAATCGAACACGTCCGCGACGGTGTTCGACGCGAGCTCGGGAGATCGCCGCGCTCACGGACGCCTGGTTCGACGCGCCGCCGCGTCGCGGTCGAGGTCGGCGGAGACGAGGCGCGTCGTGCGGCGCTTTGCGATCGCACCGCGGGACCTGAAGGTGCCCGTCGCCGGCGGGAGTGGAGAGGTTGGTCGCGGTCGATGTGAACGCGACGTACCGCCCGCTGCACGAGATCGACGGCGCCAGGCTGTGGCCGTCGGTGACGGTGTCGCCGCCGATCGAGATCGTGGTCGTCTTACCGCCGGCCGAGAACGCCGGCGCGACGAGCGCACCCGTCGAAAGGAGCGCGGCGAGCAGCGACGCGAGAACACGGTTCGACATGCGAACCTCCGGGTACCGAGGGACGGCACCCGGACCAGCCCGGCGACGGCGGCGGCGTTCCGTGGGGAATCGGGTCGGCGCGACGGAGCGTTCGCGCGGATTCACCCGCCGTAGCGCGATCCGAGATGCTTCTGCGCCTGCTGCATCCACCAGCTCCATTCGTGGTGGACGTCGGCGCCCCAGAGATCGAGCTCGTGCGGGATCCCCTTCTGCGACAGGAGCCCCGCGAGGCGCGCGGTCTCCTGATGGTTCCCTTCCTCCCACTTGCCCTGTCCGCAGACGAGAGTGAGGAACGTGTTCTCCTTCACCCGCTCGAGCACCTCGCCGCCGAGGTTCGGCACGTAGGCCATCGGGTTGTTGAAGTAGACGTCCTGGTTGTTGAAGCCGCCGGTGAACTCGGTGATCTCGTAGCGGCCGCTCATGCAGAGCGCGTAGTTGAAGACGCCGGGGAACTTCAGCGCGAAGTTGGCGGAGTAGAAGGCGCCGAGACTGCAGCCGGCCGCGCCGATCTTGATGTCTGGAGTGCGGCAATCCTGGCGGATGAACGGGACGAGGTCGTCGGTCACGAAGCGCTCGTAAGCGAGGTGACGTCCGATCCGCCACGCCGGGTCGGACTCCTTCTTGGTCCACGCCTCCGCGACGTTCGACTCGACGCAGTAGAGCTTGATCTTCCCGCCGTCGATGAAGCGCGACAGCGCGTCGGTCATCCCGTGCGCCTCCCATTCGTGCGCCATGCCGGCCGCCGACGGGAACACCAGCACCGGCGCGCCGAAGTGGCCGAACTGCCACAGGTACACCTTGCGGCCCATCGACGCACTCGGGATCAACGTGGCTTTGCGGAACATCGCTGCGCTCTCCGGAGGGTCGCGCATCTTCTCGTCGCCGGGCTCGATGCGCAACCGACGGCCGACGGAACGAGCGACCCGGCGACGCGGGATCGATGGACGCGCGCGCGTCGGTCGCGACAATGGCGCCCTCTCCGCGGGAACCCGCATGCCGCAATCGTCCGCGCCCCACGAGTCCGACGCCGACGCCGTGTTCGCGGCGTTCGTCGCGCAGGCGCGATCCGAGGGCGCCGTCGACATCGAGAGCGTCTGTCGCGCACATCCGGCGCTCGCCGACGAGCTGCGGCGCCGCCACGCGGATTGGATCTTCTCGGGCCTCGAGTCCGCCGACCCGGTGGTGACCGCGCGCGGCGGCGACTGGTCCGAGTTCATCAAGCGACTGCGCCGCCGCCAGGTGGAAGCGTCGCGCTACGAGCTGCAGTCGGAGGTCGCGCGCGGCGGGATGGGAGTCGTGCTGCGCGTGTTCGACCGCGACCTGCTGCGCTCGCTCGCGATGAAGGTCGTGCGCCCGGGCGGCGGCGAGAGCATCGCGCGCGGTGCCGCCGGCACGCGCGAGACGCAGCCGGTCGTCGCACGCTTCCTCGAGGAGGCGCAGGTCACCGGCCAGCTCGATCACCCCGGCATCGTCCCGGTGCACGACGTCGGAGTCGACGCGGAGGGCCGCGTCTTCTACACGATGAAGCTCGTGCGCGGCGCCGACCTGCGCGCGGTCCTCGACAAGAAGAAGTCGGGCGACTCCCAGTGGAACCTCGCGCGCGTCGTCTCGGTGCTGCAGCGCGTCGCCGACGCGATGAGCTACGCGCACGACAAGGGCGTGATCCACCGCGACCTGAAGCCCGCGAACGTGATGATCGGCCGCTACGGCGAGACCTACGTGATGGATTGGGGCCTCGCGCGCCCGTTCACGCGCCGCGCGCCCGCTCCCGCGGAGCGGCCGAATCTCGAGAGCAGCGTCGTGCGGACGCTGCGCGTGCCCGGCGCGAGCGACGACTCGCCGCACGCGACGCTCGAAGGCGAGGCGATGGGAACGCCGTGCTTCATGGCGCCCGAGCAGGCGGCCGGTCGCCTCTCCGATCTCGGGCCGTGGACCGACGTCTACGCCGTTGGCGCGATGCTCTACGAGCTGTTGGCAGGGACGCGGCCGTACGCGGACGATGGCGGCGCCTCCGCGCACGAAGTGATCGCGCGTGTCGCGGCGGGGCCGCCGACGCCGATCCTGCACCTGGTGCACGACTCGAAGGACGCGCCTCCGGAGCTGGTCGCGATCTGCGAGAAGGCGATGGCCCGCTCGATCGGCGCGCGATA
>CAZBOK010000511.1:0-3119 GCA_964493525.1 uncultured Phycisphaeraceae bacterium
CTTTCAGGAGTCGATCGAGGTCGTCGATCCCGAGCGCGATGCTCGAGAACTCGAGAAGTCCGATCGCGGGCTCGTGTCGATACTTCATCGCGCTCCGTCACCGTCCTTCGTTCGGGCGGCCGCCGATTCCGGCGAGCGCCTGTTCCGCCGCATGCGCGGCTTCGCGGATCGCGGCCTCGGTCCCGCCGAGGTAGAGCCGGCCGAACGCACCGACCGGCCGCACGTCGATCAGCTTGATCGGCGCCGCCTTCTCGGCTTCGTTCGCCGCGATCACCGCGTAGGCCGCCGGATGCACCTCGAGGATGTACAGCGTCTCGCCGCCGAGCAGCATGTTTCCCTGCCGCGAGCGGTTCACCAGCATCGTCTGGTAGGGATCGACGCCGGTGATGATCTCCGACGACAACGCCTTCGGCTGCAGTCGATCGCCTTCCGTCACGCCGAGGAAGTCGAGGATCGCGCCGCCCGCGTCGAGCACCTCCGCCTGCGACTCGTGGTGGATCTCGAGGACGCCGAACGCGCGCTCGACCACCTGCAAGGACGGCTTCACCGCGTTGTGCTTGAGCGCGACGTCGGTGACGCGGTTGATCGCAATGCCGGGCGCGATCTCCACCCACAGCGCGGCCTGGCCCGCGACCGGGAGGTAGCCGCGCGCCGTCGTCGCGACGTAGCTCGCGAACTGCGGCTGCATCGAGTCGAGGAAGACGTAGGTGCGGAGATCAACCATCGATCAATCGTCTCCCGCCGAGACATCGCGCGCGAGCGCCGCCGGGAGGATCGACTCGACGTCCTCGTGGGGACGCGGGATCACGTGGACCGACACCAACTCGCCGACGCGACGCGCGGCCGACGCGCCGGCCTCGGTCGCCGCCTTCACCGCGCCGACCTCGCCGCGAACCAGCACGGCGACGAACCCGCCGCCGACCTTCTCCTTGCCGAGCAACGTGACGTGCGCGGACTTCAGCATGGCGTCGGCCGCCTCCACGGCGCCGACCAGCCCCTTCGTCTCGATCATCCCGAGCGCGATCATCCGTGGCTCCGCGCGCACCGTCATCGCGACCGCGTCCCGTGCACGACCGAGTCATTCGGCCGCGCGGGAACGCGGTAGCCGTCGACGAACCCCGGCACCGTGAACCCGACGTGCTTCAGCAGGATCAGGTTCTGCACCGACACGTTGTCCGACGTGATGTTCTCGCCGAACGCGCCGCAGCCGAGCGTCATCGACGGCCGCAGGTGCGTCGAGTATCCGACCGCGCCTTGGCTCGTCGGTCCGTTCACGATGATGCGGTGCGTCGGCTTCTCCTCCGCGAACTTCCACACCACCGATTCGTCGGTCGCGTGGATGCCGAGCGTGTGGCCGAGCCCGCCGAACTCGAGCACCTCGACGCAGCGATTGCAGCCTTCGCGCCAGCCGTCCGCGGTGTACACGGTCAACAGCGGCGCGAGCTTCTCGATCGACAGCGGGTGCGCGGGGCCGACGCCGGTCTCCTCGACGAGCAGCACGGTCGTCGAGCGCGGCACCTCGAAGCCCGCCATGCGCGCAATCACGAACGGGTACTGGCCGACGATCGCGGGGTTCATGCGGCGGTCCTTCACGACGACCGCTTCGAGCCGCGCCTTCTCCGCCGCGGTCGCGACGTGCGCGCCGTGCTTCACGAACGCCGCCATCGTCTCGCGCGCGATCGGCGCGTCGATGACGAGCGACTGCTCGGACGCGCAGATCGTCCCGTTGTCGAACGTCTGCGAGGCGATCACCGCGCGCGCGGCGAGGTCGACGTCGGCGGAGCGATCGATCCACACCGGCACGTTGCCCGGGCCGACGCCGTAGGCCGGCTTGCCCGCGGAGTACGCAGCGCGCACGAGGTCCGGGCCTCCCGTCGCGAGGATGAGGTCGCAGTTCTCGTCCTTCATCGCGGCGTGCGTGCCCTCGAGCGTCGGCTCGAGCATGCACGAGAAGAGACCGGGCGGCGCGCCGTTGCGCTCCGCCGCCTCGCGCACGACGCGCACCGACTCGGCGATGCACTTCACCGCGCGCGGATGCGGCGAGCACACCATCGCGTTGCGCGACTTCGCGCAGATGATCGCCTTGAACAGCGCGGTGGACGTCGGGTTCGTCGACGGCACGATCGCGAGCACCACGCCGTACGGCTCCGCGATCTGGTGGAAGCCGCGCGACGGATCCGAGTGCACCACGCCGACCGTCTTCAGGTCCTTCACGTCCTCCCACACGTTCAGCGTGGAGAACAGGTTCTTCGCCTTCTTCGATTCCGCGACGCCCATCCCGGTCTCGTCGACGGCGAGCTGGCCGAGCGCGTCGGCTGCGCGCGCTCCCGCCTCGACCATCGCGGCGGTGACGCGGTCGACCTGGGCTTGCGAGAACTTGCGGTAGGCGCGTTGCGCTTCCCGGGCGCGGCGGAGGAGATCGCGCGCTTCCTGGATCGAGGTCAGGTCCCTGTCGCGGAGGCTCACGCGCGGCTTTCGCGCACTCGATCAGTCGTTCTGACCGGCGGTCATCTCGTTCGCGCCGGGCGAGCGCGGCAGGATGTGCTCGACCTCTTCGTGCGGGCGCGGGATCACGTGCACCGAGACCAACTCGCCGACGCGCTTCGCCGCCGCGGCGCCTGCGTCGGTCGCCGCCTTCACCGCGCCGACCTCGCCGCGCACCATCACCGTCACGAAGCCGCCGCCGACCTTCTCCTTGCCGATCAACGTCACGCGCGCGGCCTTCACCATCGCATCCGCGGCTTCGATCGCGCCGACCAGGCCGCGGGTCTCCACCATTCCGAGGGCGATCATGGACGGGGCGGGGTGCGCCATGGACGAGGTTCCTTCGAGGACGGACCGTTGCGGCGCGAGTGTAGAGACTCCCGCCGGTCAAACAATCACGACCGCCGGGGCGGCGGGATCGGGCTCGCGGCGCGCACGCCGTCGACGAGGATCGGCGTGCCGATCGCCGGCACCTTCGGCCGGCCGGGACCGTCGTCCTGCCACGACACCGCGCGGTGGAGGCGACCCGACGGATCCGTTAGCGCCGCGAGCGGACCGCGCACGGGCCCGGCGGGGATGCCGGCTCGCGCGCAGAGATCGAGCAAGGTCGCGAGCGGGAGCGTGCGGATCGCCGC
>CAZBOK010000512.1:0-3105 GCA_964493525.1 uncultured Phycisphaeraceae bacterium
CCTTCACGAACGAGACCGACATCATCGGCACGTCGCGGATCCAGGTGCCGCCGGTGCGCACGAGCTTCGTGATCGCGGTGAGCAGGTAGATCGCGACGATCATCTGCAGCCCGTAGTCGACGGCGAGGTCTTCGCGCGCGCGGTCGCGGCGAGCGCCGACGCGATGCGCGACGTGCGCGATGATCTGTCCGAGCAGCACGAGCGGGACGATGTGCGTGCCGTGCGACAGCGCGCCCTGCGAGTTCTTGAGCGTGAACGCGGCGACCGTGATCGCGAACATCGTCGGCAACACGACGAGCGGCGCGCGGCCGAACGCATTCACGGCCGCGGCGACCGCGAGGAGCGACATGACCGCGAAGTACGCGCCGTCGCTCGCGAGCCACGTGAGGTCGACGAAGCGCGCGATCCCCTGCGGCTCTGGCTGCTCCGTGAACCACGGGTAGTACTTCCACACGCCGTAGAACGCGATCGCGCCGAGCCCCGCGCGCATCAGCCACAGCTCGATCGGATCGCGCGCGACGCGCAGATCGAACCAGCCTCGCATCCACTGCGACCACGCGCGGCGATCGTTCATCGGCCGTCCTCGCCGCCGACCGGCCGCGACGCCGGAGCGCTCGCGGCGATCACGGACTCGGCGATCGCGCGCGCCGCGCGCTCGACGTGATCGCCAGCGAGCTCGACATCGACTTTGATCAACTGGAGGCCGGCAAATTCGCGCGGCCGCTTCTTCTTCGTGCGCCGCTGGCGGACCAGGTAATCGAGCGTCTCGACGCCGGCGCGCGCCTCGGCGGTCTCGCGGTCGAGCGTCCCGTCCCGATCGAGCAACCGCTCGCGCGCGGACTTGAACACCTTGCGCACGAACGTGTTCGAGACCCCGAAGTGCCGCAAGAGTGCGATCGGCGCGCCCTGGTCATCCGCCACGTACACGTACCAGGTCTCGTCGTCGGGCTTCGAGTACATCGGGAAGCGCGAGAGCGGGAAGAACTCCTGCACCGAGAGCGACACGATCGCGACGACCACGAGCGGCCAGAACGGGAAGCGCGCGATCCGCGTGCGGATCGACGGCGACCCCGTCGTCTCGGTCGGTGAGCGCATCGGCCGCGAGCGTAGCGAGGAACATCGGCGACGCGACGACTACCCTGTGGGCGGGTCTCGGCGCGAGGAGTGCAAATGCAACGGGCATCACGGTTCCGGAAGTTCGCGAAGTGGGCGTCGCGCGCGTCAGGTCAGCCGACGGCGTTCATCGCGGCGATCCTCGTCATCCTGCTCTGGGCCGCCACCGGGCCGATCTTCCGCTACAGCGACACGTGGCAGCTCGTGATCAACACGAGCACGACGATCATCACGTTCGTCATGGTCTTCCTGATCCAGAACACCCAGAACCGCGACACGGCCGCGATCCAGGTGAAGCTCGACGAGCTGATCCGCGCGGTGGAAGGCGCGCACAACGCGCTGCTCGATCTCGAGGAGCTGGAGGACGCGGAGCTGGATCGAATCCGCGCGAACTACCTGAAGCTCGCGGCGAACGCGCGTCGCGAGCTGGAGAAGGGACATCGCGACACGGAATCACCCGACGTCGGCGAATGACGCCACGCGCGCGCGCCGTCGGTGACGCCGACGGCGCGCGCGAGGGACGGACTGCTCCGTTCGAGCGACGGAATCACGGCATCGGAGTTGCCATCGCCGCGCGTCCGCTCGCCGCCCGTCCCGAACCGGAGTCCGTCCCATGCAGGACCATCGCATCTCCGCCGTCATCGCGGCGTCGCTCGCGTTGTCGCCCGCGCTCCGAGCCGCCGATCGCCACGTCTTCGCCGGTCAGAGCATCCAGGCTGCAATCGACCTCGCGCAGGACGGCGATCGCGTGCTCGTGCATCCCGGCACGTATCCGGAGTTCATCGCGTTCCGCGGCAAGGGGATCGAGGTTCGCTCGACCGGCGGACCGGGAGTGACCACGCTCGACGCGATGGGACTGTATGAGACCGTGGTCCTGATCGACGGCGCGCGTCCGAAAGGCGCGCGGTTGGTGGGCCTGCGGTTACGCAAGGGGAACGCGTCGATCGCCGGCGGCGAGCTCGACCCGGCGCTGTCCGGCGGGATCTGGGCCTTCGCCGACGCCGGACCGACGATCGAGCGGTGCATCGTCGAGAACTGCGTCGGCTTCGTCGGAGGCGGCATCGGCGTGAAGGATGCATCGGTCGCGGGAGACCCCGCGCGCGTCGTGAAGCTCGTCGAATGCACGGTGCGCAATAACGTCGCGAACGAAGGCGGCGGAGTGTTCGGCAACTTCATCGACGCAGAGCGCTGTCGCTTCGAGCTGAACATCGCGGGCGTCGTCGGCGGGGGAATGAGCATCGGCGCCGGCGGCGGCTTGCCGCCGCTCTCCTTGCGGCTCACCGACTGCGAGTTCTTCGCGAACCGCGCGCTCGACTTCGCGACCGGAGGCGGGCTCGACCTCGCGGTGCACAGTGGCGGCGTGCCGGCGACGTTCGACGGGATCTTCACGCGCTGCAGGTTCACGAGCAACAGCGCGGGGATCTCCGGCGGCGGGCTCTCGATCATTTCCGATCCGGCGTCGACCTTCGTGATCGGCGGCTGCACGTTTCGCAACAACAGCTCGGCGCAGGGTGGCGCGGTCCGCATCGCCGGCTTCGGCGGCGCGCCGGTCGCCGCGGCCACGATCACGGCGTGCATCTTCGCGAACGATGTGGCAAGCACCGGTCCGCGGGGCGTGAGCGTGGAAGGCCCGTGCACGCTGACGCGCGTCACGATGTTCGGTGACGACGTCCTCGTGGGCCAGGGCGCTCTCACGGTGAGCGACTCGATCGTGCGCGGCGGCGTCGGATTGCTCGCGACGACCGGTGGAGCGCTCGCCGTCGACCACTCGAACGTGGAGGGGGGCTTCGCCGGCACGGGCAACGTCGACCTCCCGCCCGGATTCGCGAACGCGATCGCGGGCGACTTCCACCTGGTCGCGACGTCCGCGTGCATCGACCTCGGCGGCGGCGCGGCCGGCGACTTCGAGGGCGACGCGGCCGTGAACGCGGCCGATCTCGGCGCCGACGAGTTCGCCATCCACCAGTCGATCGTCGGCAACCCGACACCCGG
>CAZBOK010000513.1:0-3105 GCA_964493525.1 uncultured Phycisphaeraceae bacterium
TCTTGTCGCCCTCGCCGCTCCAGTTCGCCGGGCACGCCTCGTCGCCGTGCTTCGCGAGGTACACGTTCGCCTTCAACTTGCGGAGCAGCTCCTTCGCGCTGCGGCCGACGTTGAAGAAGTTGACCTCGGAGTTCGTGAGCTTGCCCTCGGGGCTGATGATGAACGAGCCGCGCAGCGTGAGACCCGACTTGCAGTCGTAGACGCCGAAGAGCTGCGAGACGTGCGTGTTGCGGTCCGCGCCCATCGGGTACTTCACGCCGGCGAGCTCGCCTTCTTCGCGCTGCCACGCCTTGTGCACGAACCAAGTGTCGGTGCTGACCGTCACCAGCTCGGCGCCGCACTTCGTGAACTCGCCGTAGAGGTTCGCGAGGTCCGCGAACTCGGTCGCGCACACGAACGTGTAGTCGGCCGGGTAGAAGACGAGCACCGACCACTTGCCGGCCTTCTTCTGCGCGGCGAGGTCGAACTTGCCCGGGCCGCCCGTCTTCGGATCGAACGTGTCGAGCATGAAGTCGGGGACCATCTGTCCGACCTGGATTCCGTTCGTGTTCTCGCTCATGTTCCGTCAGCTCCTTCTTGGTTCCGTTGGTTCTCGGTGAGTCGTTGCGGTGTGCGTGCGTCGTCGCTTCGACGGCGCGGAAAAGACCCGCAAGACTAGCGGTGTGCGACGGTCTCGTCGAGTTCGCGCGCGCGACGCTGCTACGATCCCCGCGAACATGAACTTCTCCGCTGACCTTGCCGCGCGCGGCCTCATCCACGACCAGACGCCCGGCGTCGAGCGCTGGCTCGACACGCCCGGCGGCACCGTTTACTGCGGGTTCGACCCGACCGCGTCGTCGCTCCACGTCGGCTCGCTCCTGCCGCTCACGATGCTCGCGCGGATGCAGCGGGCCGGGCACCGTCCGATCGCGCTGATGGGCGGCGGCACCGGGATGATCGGCGATCCGTCGGGCAAGACGAAGGAGCGCCAGCTCCTCACGCGCGAGCAGGTCGCAGCGAACGTCGACTCGATCCGCAAGCAGGCGGAGCGCGTGCTCGACTTCACCGGACCGCACGCGGCGCGCGTGATCGACAACGCCGACTGGCTCCTGTCGATGACGGCGGTCGACTTCCTGCGCGACGTGGGCAAGCACTTCACGGTGAACGCGATGTGCGCCAAGGACTCCGTGAAGCGGCGCCTCGAGTCGGAGACCGGGATCTCGTTCACCGAGTTCTCCTACATGCTCCTGCAGTCCTACGACTTCCTGAAGCTGTTCGAGACCGAGCGCTGCACGATGCAAGTCGGCGGCTCGGATCAGTGGGGGAACATCACGGCCGGGCTCGACTTGATCCGCGCGAAGCACGGCGCGGAGCTGCCGACCTGCGGACTCACGTTCCCGCTGATCGCATCCGCGTCCGGCGTGAAGTTCGGCAAGACCGAAGCGGGCGCGGTGTGGCTCGACGAGACGCTGACGTCGTGCTTCCGCTTCTTCCAGTTCTGGCTGAACACGGATGACCGCGACGTGGTGCGGTACCTGAACTTCTTCTCGTTCCGTTCGCACGACGAGATCGCCGCGCTCGCCGAGGAGCATGCGAAGGACGCGAGCCGCCGCGTCGCGCACCAGGCGCTCGCCGAGGAGATGACGCGCGTGATGCATGGCGACGCGGGCCTCGCGCGTGCGCGACGCGCGACCGAAGTGTTCTTCGGCGCGGAAATCACGCCGGAGATGGACCTGCGGGAGCTCACCGAAGTGTTCGCGGAGGTGCCGTCCGGGGCGGTCACGAAGGATGCGATTGCCGGCGGCGTCGCCGTCGCCGACTTCCTCGTCGCCGGCGGCGCGGCGCCGAGCAAGAAGGAGGCGAAGCGCTTGATCGAGAGCGGCGGCGTGTCGCTGAACAACCGCCGCGTCGAGAGCGCCGAGCGCACCGTCACCGCGTCGGACGCGATCGGCGGTGAGCTGATCGTCGTCCGCAAGGGGAAGCGCAACTACCACCTCGTGCGCGTGACCGCGTGAAGATCGTCGCGCGCACGCTGGACCTCGATCGCGCGGCACAGAGCGGAGGGCCGGCGCCGGAGACCGCGGTCGTGCTCTTGCACCTCGGCGGACCGAACGGCGAGGACGACATCGAGCGGTTCCACGTCGCGCTGTGGTCCGACGCGGCGATCGCTCCGCCGGGCGGCGAGCGCGCGGCCCGCGCGGCGTTCGCCGAGCAACGCGATCGCTTTACCTCCGCGTGGATGCACTTCCGCGGCCGCTCGCCCGTGTTCGACTTCCTCGCGGCGCAGGCGCGCGCGCTCGAGAACCGGCTGAACGGGATCGCGCCGACGGCGCCGACCGTGAGCGGCCGGTTCCGCGCGTTCGTCGGCACGCGCTTCGGCTCGCCGTCGATCGAGGACGCGGTCGCCGCCGCACGCGCGACCGGCGCGAAGCGGATCGTCGGCGTCGCGATGTACCCGCATGCATCGCCGGCGTGGAGCGGACCGTGCGTCGCCGCGTTTCGCGCCGCGGCGAAGGACGGCGTCGTGATCGACGAGCTCGCGCGCCTGCCGGGGTTCATCGACGCGCTCGTCCAGCACGCGCAGCGTGCGTTCGATCTGGTCGCGCCGAAGCACCGGGACGGCACGTTCCTCCTGCTCGCCGCGCGCTCGCCGCCGGAAGCGGCCGCGAAGAAGGACCCGTCGCGCGCGGCGCTCGAGAAGACGGCGCAGGCGGTGATGAAAGGCGTCGGCCTCGGCGAGGATCGCACCGCGGTCGCGTTCACGACGGTCGGCGGTCCGGCCGCGGCGTTGACGCCGAACATCGAGGAGCTCGCGGTCGAGATCGGCAAGGAGAAGCGCGCGGCGGTCGTCGTCGTGCCGGTCTCGACGGTCACCGACGACGTCGAGACGCTGCACGAGATCGACGTGCGCGTCGCCGGCGTCCTCGCCGAGCACGGCGTGCAGCAGATCCGTCGCGCGGCGACGCTGAACTCGGACCCACGCTTCATCGACTCGCTCGCGGAGCGCGTTCGGGCCGCGCGATGAACCCGCGCATCGCGCTCTGCGGCGCGCTCGCGCTCGCCCTCGCCGGCGCGATCTGGTGGTTCCTCGGCGTCGACGCTTCGGAGCCGGCGGAGACCGCGAGC
>CAZBOK010000514.1:0-3101 GCA_964493525.1 uncultured Phycisphaeraceae bacterium
TCTTGAGTTCGCGTGACGAAGTCACGAGCCCGGCGCCAGCCGCACGCCGCAGCGCCCGCTGCAAGTCACCGCGGCGCCAGCCGGAGGCTGCAGCGCCAGCTGCAAGCGAGCCCGGCGCCAGCCGGAGGCTGCAGCGCCAGCTGCAAGTGAGCCCGGCGCCAGCCGGCCGCCGCAGCGCCAGCTGCAAGTGATCCCGGCCGCCAGCCGAAGCCCGGCGACGCAGTCGCACCAAAGCCCGCGGCGCCCGCCGCAGCGCCGCAGCGCCAGCTGCAATCACTCTGTACCCTCTCTCCTTCGATGCCTCGCAAGCCGAAGAAGCCCGTCGAAGTCGCCCCGGTCGTCTCCGAGCCGATCGCTCCGCCGCGCCTGGAGGTCGTCACCTACTCCGCGGAACCGCCGGCCGCGTGGGTCACGATCGTCCGGCCGGACGTGAAGAACGCGATCGACGAGTCGGTCATCAATGCGCTGCACTCGGCGCTCGATCGCGCGCTCGACGACGACAAGATCCGGGCGGTGATCATCACCGGCGCCGACGGCGCGTTCTGCTCGGGCCTCGACCTGCAGGACTTCGCGCGGCGCCCGGACCCGTCGCACGAGGAGTCGGTCGCCGAGACGTCGGCGCTCGCGCGGCTGTTCCGGCGGCTGCGATCGTTCGAGAAGGTCACGATCGCGGCGGTGAACGGCCCGGCTCTCGGCTCGGGATGCGGCCTCGCGGCGCTCTGCGACTTCACGGTCGCCGCGGCGAGCGCGGAGCTGGGGTTCACGGAGCTTCGTCTCGGCTTCGTGCCGGCGATCGTGTGCGTCTACCTGAGCTGGATGCTGCCGGAGAAACGGCTGCGCGACCTGGTGCTCTCGGGACGCGTGATCTCCTCCGACGAAGCGGCGCGGGTCGGACTGGTGAGCGAGGTCGTTCCGGACGCGAAGCTGCTCGCGCGGTGCCGCGAGATCGCCGCCGAAGTCGCGAAGAACGCGCCGCTCGCGGTCCGCACCGCGAAGGAACTGCTCGAGATGATCCCGGGCCTCGACGTCGATCGCGCGCTCCAAGCCGCGGTGGAAGTGACGGTGCGCGTGCGCGAGTCGGACGAGAGTCGCGAAGGAGTGGCGAGCTTCCTCGAGAAGCGGGCGCCGCGCTGGACCGGCGCGGGCGACACGCCGCCGGCCTGACGGTCAGGCGGCCGAGAGCGCGACCGGATCGACTCGATCCACGGGCGTGGTCGCGCTCGGCGGGGCGGGCGGCTCGGCGGGGCGCGTGCGCGCGGGGAGGATCGACGCGAGCCCGACCCACGCATACCCGGCGGTGAAGAGCGCGAGGAAGAACGACGTGACCCACAGCTCGTGCGAGAGCGCGATCGCCGTCGTGACGACGAAGTAGAGCGCGAGCGCGAGCTCGAGCGCCGGCAGGCCCTGCTTGCTGCCCGCGTAGCGGAACAGTCCGCGCGCGCCGCCGCGCTCGCGCCGGTCGTTCACCGCGTACTTCGGCGTGCGCACGAACGCGGTCTCGTGGCCGAACATCGCTTCGATGACCGCCTTCGCGTTGTTGACCGAGAGCCCGATGCCGAGCGCGATGAGCGCGGGGAACAGCTTCACGACCGAGACCCAGTTGCCGTACGCCTCGCGCTGCGACGCGGCATAGAACGAGAGCATGCTCGCGGTCGCACCCAGGAACAGCGACGCGTCGAACACGTGCCCGCGCACCGAGCTGTGGTCGTAGATGCGCGCCATCAAGGCGGGGAGCATCAGGACGGCGAGCAGGATCATCAGCAGGTAGGCGAAGTTGTTGCTGAGGTGGAAGGTCGCCTCGATCTTCGCCTTGAGCGGCACGTCGCTCCGCCAGATGCGCGGGAGCAGCTTGCGGCAGGTCTGGATCGAGCCTTTCGCCCAGCGGTGCTGCTGCGACTTGAACGCGTTCATCTCGACCGGCAGCTCGCCGGGCGACACGACCTCGGGGAGGAAGATGAACTTCCATCCTTCGAGCTGCGCGCGATAGCTGAGGTCGAGGTCTTCGGTGAGCGTGTCGTGCTGCCAGCCGCCCGCGGCCTCGATCGTCTTGCGGCGCCACACGCCGGCGGTGCCGTTGAAGTTGAAGAAGCGTCCGGAGCGGTTGCGCGCAGTGTGCTCGATCACGAAGTGGCCGTCGAGCAGGATCGACTGCAGGCGCGTGAGCAGCGAGAAGCGACGATTCAGGTGGCCCCAGCGCACCTGCACCATCCCGATCTCGGGGTCGGTGAAGAAATCGACGGTGCGGCGGAGGATGTCGGGGTGCGGCACGAAGTCGGCGTCGAAGATCGCCACGAACTCCGCGTCGGTCTCGTTCAACCCGTTCGACAGCGCGCCGGCCTTGAACCCTTTGCGATCGGTGCGACGCACGTGGCGGATGCGATGGCCGAACGCCGCCATCTCGGCGACTTTCCGCCGCGCGATCTCGACCGTCTCGTCGGTCGAGTCATCGAGCACCTGGATCTCGAGGCGGTCCTTCGGCCAGTCGATCGCGCACACGGCGTCGACGAGCCGCTCGACGACGGTCGACTCGTTGAAGATCGGGAGCTGCACCGCGACTTTCGGGAGATCGGTGAAGCGCTGCGACGGCGTCGCGCTGCGTCGCTTGTGCCGGTAGTACAGGAACACCAGGCAATAGCGGTGCAAGCCGTACACGCTGAGCACGACGAGCGTGCCGTAGTAAGCGATCAGGACTGCGAGCTGCCAATTCGCCATCCGGCGACCAACCCCACCCGGCGAAGGCGACGGGTGCGCTACCTTTTCAAACTGGCGCGGAAAAAGGAATTCGGTTTTCTACCGAGGACCTGGATTCAAGTCAACGGAACGCATCGCACGGTGTCCTCGGAAGAACTGCTCTCGACGTTCGATTTCGACCTGCCTCCGGAGCGGATCGCGCAGGAGCCGCCGGCCGATCGCGGCGCGTCGCGGCTGCTCCGACTCGCGCGCGACGGGCGGTTCGGCATCGAGCATCGTCGCTTCGACGAGCTGCCGGATCTGCTGCGGGACGGCGACCTCCTGGTCGTGAACGACGTGGCGGTGCTGGCCGCGCGGATCGACCTCGCCCGCGCGAGCGGCGGGCGGGTGCGGGGGCTGCTGCTCGAAGC
>CAZBOK010000515.1:0-3092 GCA_964493525.1 uncultured Phycisphaeraceae bacterium
ACGACGATGACGACGCTCGTGCTGCCGCTGCGCGAGCGACGACGCGGCGGCGCGGGCGCGGCGGTCGACGCGGCCGAGGAGCGCCGGCGCGTTGGAATCGGCCGCTGGCTCGTGGTCGGCTACGGCGTCGTGCTGTCGGTCGTGGCGCACTCGATGATCACGATCCAGCGCGCGGGTGGCGACCGCTTCAAGGCGATCCTCAACCTCGCGCTCTCGCTCGCGACCTACGCGAGCGGCGGGCTGCTCGCGAGCTTCCTGATGGCGTTCCTGCCGGTGAAGCGCGACGGGTTCGGGCTGTGGTTCTCCGCGCCGTTGTCGGTGCTCTGCGTGATCGCGTTCGCGTGGAAGCAGGAGTGGGTGCTGGATGCGCTCGCGATCTGCGGCGGCGCGCTGTTCATCGCACTGCTCGTCGTGATGCGGCGGCGCGGCGAGGACGCCGGAGCGATCGCGCGGAAGGGCACGATCCTCGCGATCGGGTTCGCGCTCGCGTTCGCGACCTGGGCGTGGGTCGGGGTCCGGCGCGGCGACGCGCTTGTGCCGTTCGCATGGCCGTGGCAGGCGCCGTACGGGACGATCGTCGCGTTCGGGTTCGGCTTCCTGCTCGGCAATCGAAGGGAGGAGGCGGGTCGATGAATCGCGCGCTGCGCTCGCTCGCTCTCGCGTCGTCGTCGCTCGCGGTGTCCGCGTGCACCGTGCTCCTCGCGCCCGCGCCCCCCGCCGCTCCGATCCGCGCCATCTGGATCACCCGCTTCGACTACCACGACGCGGCCGACGTCGAGCGCGCGGTCGCCGACTGCGCGGACCTCGGGTTCGACACGATCCTGTTCCAGGTGCGCGGCAACGGCACGTCGTTTTGGAACTCGGCGATCGAGCCGCGCGCGGCCGAGATCGCGCCCGGCTTCGACCCGCTCGCGGTCGCCTGCGAGGCGGCGCACCGGCGCGGCCTCGCGATCCACGCCTGGGTGAACGTGATGCCGAGCTGGCGCGGCGCGACGGCGCCGGACGATCCATCGCAGCTCTATCGCGCGCACCCCGAATGGCACTGGTACCGCGCGGACGGGACGCGCCAGCCGCTCGCGCCCGACTTCTACGTGAGCCTGAACCCGTGCCGCGACGACGTGCGCGACTACCTCGTCCGCGTGTTCCGCGAGATCGTCGCGAGCCACGACGTCGACGGCCTCCACCTCGACTACGTGCGGTTCGTCGACGACCTCGTGCCGGCGGACGAACGCGACGCGTATCCGCAGGATCCCGAGACGCTCGCCGCGTTCCGCGAGCGAACGCGGACGCGGCCGGAGTTGGACGTCCGCGCGTGGCGAGCGTTCAAGGCCGACGCGGTGACGCGGCTCGTCGACGCGATCCGGCGCATGGTGCGCGAGGAGAGCGCGAAGCGCGGCCGACCGCTCCTCCTGAGCGCGGCGGTGTCGGCCGCGCCGGCGGGCGCGCAGGACGTGCATCAGCGCGACGTCCTGCGCTGGGTGCGCGAGCGGCTGGTCGACGTCGTCTTCCCGATGAACTACACGCCGGACGTCGCGCTGTTCGCCGCGCGCGCGCGCGCCTGGCGCGAGTTCGCGGGCGATTTCCCGGTCGCGACCGGGATGATGTTCGACGAGAAGCACGACGGCGGCGTCATCGAGGACGAGATCCTCCTGGCGCGACGCGAATCCCCGCACGCGTGCGTGTTCGCGTATTCGGCGCTGTTCCCGCGGCGCGGCGAGGCGGACGACCGCGTTCGCCAGGATCGCCGTGCGATCGTTCGACGGCAGCTCGGGAGCGCGCCCGCGAGGTGATCGCGCTCGAGTTCGCCGGGCCGGCCGGCCGAATGCTATGCCAGTGTCCCGCCCGCGGAGGAATGCCCGTGCCCGAATCGAACCCGAAGCTGGATTCCCACTCCGCGCGACAGGACAGCCTCGACGTCGCCGAAGCCGCGCGTGAGACCGATTGGAAGCACGGCTCGTTCGCCGCCGGCCTGTTCGCCGGAGACTTCGACCCTTCGATGATCTTCCCGTTCCCGGAGCAGGCCGCGCCGGACCGCGCGCTCGGCGAGGAGTACGCGGCGAAGATCGAGCGTTGGCTGGTCGAGCACCTCGACGCCGATGCCGCCGATGCGGACGGCGACATCCCGCGCGACGTCATCGACGGCCTGGTCGAACTCGGCGCGTTCGCGCTCAAGATCCCGGCCGAGTACGGCGGCAAGGGGTTCACGCAGGCGAACTACAACCGCGTCGTCTCGCGCGTCGCGACCCACTGCGCGAGCACCGCGGTGTGGCTGTCCGCGCACCAGAGCATCGGCGTCCCCACGCCGCTCAAGATGTTCGGCACGGACGCGCAGAAGAAGAAGTACTTCCCGCGCCTCGCCTCCGGCGAGATCTCCGCGTTCGCGCTCACCGAGCCCGGTGTCGGCTCCGACCCCGCGCAGATGGAGACGCGCGCCGAGAAGAGCGCCGACGGATCGCATTGGATCCTGAACGGCAAGAAGCTCTGGTGCACGAACGGTCCGATCGCCGACGTCATGATCGTGATGGCGCGCACGCCGTCGGAGTTCGTGAACGGCAAGGAGAAGAAGCGCATCACGGCGTTCATCGTCGAGCGCTCGTTCCCCGGCATCCACGTCGACCACCGCTGCCGCTTCATGGGGATCCGCGCGATCCAGAACGGCGTGCTCCGCTTCGACAACGTGATGGTCCCGGCCGAGAACGTCCTGTGGGGCGAGGGCAAGGGGCTGAAGCTGGCGCTGATCACGCTCAACTCGGGCCGCCTCACGCTCCCGGCGTGCTGCTCGGGAGTCGCGCGCATGTCGCTGTCGATCGCGCGGCGCTGGGCCGCCGAGCGCGCCCAATGGGGCGCCGTGATCGGCAAGCACGAGGCGGTCGCGCAGAAGCTCGCGCACATGGCGGCGACGTCGTTCGCGATGGACGCGCTGACCGACTACGCGACGTCGCTCGTCGACCGCGGCGGCGCGGACGTGCGCATCGAAGCCGCGATGGCGAAGTTGTTCTGCTCCGAGTCGCTGTGGCGGATCATCGACGACCTGGTGCAGATCCGCGGCGGCCGCGGGTTCGAGACCGGACCGTCGCTCACCGGCCGCGGCG
>CAZBOK010000516.1:0-3078 GCA_964493525.1 uncultured Phycisphaeraceae bacterium
CGACGACCTCGCCGACGGCGGCGCGGCGCATTTCGCCGCCTGCATCGACGCGCTCCACCAGCGCGCGCCCGAGGTCCTCGTCGAGGTGCTGACCGGCGACTTCCGCGGCGACGCGCGCGCGATCTCCGCCGTGCTCGCGGCGCGTCCCGACGTCTTCGCGCACAACGTCGAGACGGTCGAACGCCTCTCGCCGACCGTGCGCGACCGCCGCGCGTCGTACCGCCGTTCCCTCGACGTGCTCGCGCGCGCGAAGGCGCTCGCGCCGTCCGGGCCGGGTCGCCGCACCGCGTTCACCAAGTCGTCGGTGATGCTCGGCCATGGCGAGACCGATGCCGAAGTCGAAGCGACGTTGCGCGATCTGCGCGCCGCCGGCGTCGACCTCCTGACGATCGGCCAATACCTGCGCCCGACGCCAAGCCATCTGCCGGTCGTCGAGTTCGCGCCGCCCGAGCGGTTCGCGCGCTTGCGCGACCTCGGCCTCGCGCTCGGCTTCCGCCACGTCGCGTCCGGCCCGCTCGTCCGATCGAGCTACAAGGCCGGCGAGCACTTCGTCGCGAGCGCGCTCCACGACACCGCATCCTCCGCACCTTCGACCTCTCCCTCGAACGGAGTCCCGTGACGCCATGACTCCCGAACTCCTCTCCGTGCTCCCGTCCCGCGCCAAGGGCGGCAAGGCGAAGCCCGCGCTGCCGAAGGGCATCGACGGCGACGCCGCGCTCGGCATGTACCGCATGATGGTGACGACGCGCCTGCTCGACGATCGCGCGATGAAGCTGCAGCGCCAGGGGCGCATCGGCTTCTACGTCCCGTCGATCGGTCAGGAGGCGTGCGCCGTCGGCTCCGCCGCGGTGCTCGGCCCCGAGGACTGGTGCTTCCCCTCGTACCGCGAACCCGGCGCGGCGCTCACGCTCGGCGTGAACCTGCAGGACGTCGTGAACGAGTGGTACGGCAACGCCGAGGATCTCACGAAGGGCCGGCAGATGCCGGTGCACTACTCGTTCGCGAAGCAGCGCTTCGTGTCGGTCTCGAGCCCGATCGGGACGCAGATCGTCCAGGCCGTCGGCGCCGCGCACGCGATGCGCATCAAGAAGGTGAAGGGCGTCGCGATCACCTACTTCGGCGACGGCGCGACCTCCTCGAACGACTTCCACACCGGGATGAACTTCGCCGGAGTGTGGAAGTCTCCGGTGATCTTCCTGTGCTCGAACAACCAGTGGGCGATCAGTTGCCCGCTCAGCTCGCAGACCGCGTGCGAGGTGATCAGCGACAAGGCCTCCGCGTACGGAATGCCTGGCGTGCGCGTCGACGGCAACGACGTGCTCGCGGTCTACCAGGCGACGCGCGCCGCGGCCGACCGCGCGCGCAAGGGCGATGGTCCGACGCTGATCGAAGCGCTGACGTTCCGCATCGGCCCGCACAGTTCGTCCGACGATCCGACGCGCTACCGCCCGAACGAGCAGTTGAAGGAGTGGGCCGCGAAGGACCCGATCGAGCGGTTGAAGGAGTTCCTGAAGCAGCTCGGCCTGTGGAGCGACGCGAAGGACCAGCAGCTCCAGGACGAGATCAACGAGAAGATCGCCGCGGCCGTGAAGCACGCGGAAGGCGTCGCGGCGCCCGCGAGCGCGACGCTGTTCGACGACGTGTACGGCACCATGCCGCGCCACCTCGCCGAGCAGAAGGAGCGCTTGATGCAGCTCGAGCGCACCGCGGGCGGCGCGCAGATGGACAAGGACGCCGCGTTCCCGCTCTGAGAGCGAAGTTCTCGATCGCGCACGGACCGAACGACACCGGAGAAGACGACCGATGACGACGATGACCCTGCTTCAGGCCGTGAACTCGGCGCTGAAAGACGAGATGCGCCAGGACGACCGCGTGGTCGTGTTCGGCGAGGATGTCGGCAAGAACGGCGGCGTGTTCCGCGCCACCGAAGGACTGCAGGCGGAGTTCGGCGAGGACCGCTGCTTCGACACGCCGCTCGCGGAGTCCGGCATCATCGGCACCGCGGTCGGGATGGCGCTCTACGGCCTTCGTCCGGTGCCCGAGATCCAGTTCGCCGACTTCATCTATCCGGCGTTCGACCAGATCGTGTCCGAGGCCGCGAAGATGCGGTACCGCTCCGGCGGAGAGTTCACCTGCCCGATGGTGATCCGCACGCCGTACGGCGGCGGCATCCGCGGCGGCCACTACCACAGCCAGTCCCCCGAGGCGTACTTCGTCCACACGCCGGGTCTGAAGGTCGTGATCCCGTCGACGCCGCACGACGCGAAGGGCCTGCTGATCTCCTCGATCCGCGACGGCGACCCGGTGCTGTTCCTCGAGCCGAAGCGCATCTACCGCTCGCTGAAGGAAGACGTCCCGGAGGGCGCGTACACCGTTCCGCTCTCGAAGGCGCGCGTCGTGCGCGAAGGCAAGGACGTCACCGTCGTGACGTACGGCGCGATGGTGTCGATCGTGGAGAAGGCGGCCGAGGAGGCCGCGGCGAAGGAGATCGACGTCGAGATCATCGATCTGCGCACGCTGATGCCGATGGACGAGGAGTCGTTCCTCACGTCGGTCGTGAAGACCGGCCGCTGCGTCGTCGTGAACGAGGCGCCGCGCACCTGCAGCTTCGCGAGCGAGATCTCCGCGATCGTCGCCGAGAAGGCGATCGAGTCGCTCGAGGCGCCGATCGCGCGCGTGACCGGGTTCGACACCCCGTTCCCGTACTCGCTCGAACACGTGTACATGCCCGACGTGCGCCGCGTGCTCGCGGCGATCGAGCGGACCGTCAATTTCTGAATCGACTGCGCCGGAGAATCGCGTGCTGAAGGAATTCAAGCTTCCCGACATCGGCGAAGGCATCCACGAAGGCGAAATCGTTCGCTGGCTCGTCAAGGAAGGCGACGCCGTCGCCGAGGACCAGCCGATCGCCGAGGTGATGACCGACAAGGCCACGGTCGAGATCACGTCGCCGTTCCGCGGCACCGTGAAGTCGCTCGCCGCGAAGGAAGGCGCGACGGTGTTGGTCGGCGCGGTGCTGATCACGATCGCCGAGGTGATGACCGACAAGGCCACGGTCGAGATCACGTCGCCGTTCCG
>CAZBOK010000517.1:0-3069 GCA_964493525.1 uncultured Phycisphaeraceae bacterium
CCCACTCGGCCCCCTCGGTGGTCTGCAACCGATACTCGTCTCCGACCCTCATCAAAGTCGCGTTTCGAGCGAGGTTCTCCAGCTCATGCTCGACCTGTTTGCGGAGCGGACCGGAATCCGTGGCGAGGTCTTCGACGAGCAGGTCCGCGATCGTTCGCGCCGTCGCGCGGACGCCGGTATCGACGGCCGCCTCGCGCGGCAGCTTGTTGATGAGGAACACGAGCCCGCAGATGCGGCGGCGCAGACGGCCTTCCGCGGTGCCGTCGTCGAGCGCCTGGATGCGCGTGTTGATCTCGTTCAACAACACGCCGGTGTTGACGAGGTTCGGGGCGATCGCCGTGTAGAGCGCGTCCGCGGGGATGACGGCGCTCACCTCTTTCTCGGCGATGGCGTGCAGCGCCTGATGGAGGATCTGGAGCTGCGACCGCAACTGACTCTGGGTGCCCGCCGCGTCGACCCGGCGGAAGCACTCCTCCCAGAAACGTCGACGGGTCGGGAGGAGCGGATAGTCCTCGACGATGATCTTTCGGTCCTCGCTCCGCTCCGCGAACCGCGTGTCTTGCAGATGGCGTGAGATCTCGCCGGCATTCCGTCCGAGCATGTCGCGGATCGAGTCGACCGCACTGGCCTTCTTGTGCAGGAGGACCTTTCGGGTCACGACCTCCACGTCGGTATCGGAGAGCTGCACCATGATGCGGAAGCGATCGCGCAGGCGTTGGAGGTTGGGCGTGCCTGCAAGCGCCGATTGACCGGAAGCGACCAGCATCACGCGACTGTCGAGCTGGGTTTGAATGGCCTCCGCGATCTCCGTGATCGTCACCGCACGGTCAGTGGAGTCGCCGATGAACTGCTGCGCCTCGTCGAGCACGAGGATCGAGAGCGGCAGATCGCCGTCCGGGGCGAGTGCGTCACGGATCGCGGCGAGGAACTCAGCCGTGGTGAGATCCGAGCTGCGCTGCGGAAACCGCGAACGCAGGACTTCTCGAGCTTCGCGTTCGCTCCGCGCAAAGTCCGGATCGCATGCCAGCACCGCGCCTGCAATCACTGGGCTCACGTGGAGGTTGTTCAGCTCGCGCAGCCACTGTTTCCCGGCGCGTTCAACCGCTTCGCGGACGCGATCGAGATACCCGTGCTCCCGCAGCCAGAAGCAGAACTGGGCTTGGGGATACGACTCGGGAAGCCCACTCGCGCGCAGGACGATCGAGAGCACGGTCGAGCGAACGAGGTCGCCGCTGCCCGATGGCAGCGTGCCTGCGGCGGCGAACGCGCGCTTGCCACTGCGCGCGACCTTCCCGTCCAACTCGCGAAGCCTCGCGACGATGTCGTCCGACATGCCGCGAACCAGAGTGCGCGCGGTCGACCCGTCGGCAAACGACGTGTCGACCCAGAGATGGCCGAGCATCTTCAGCAAGTGCGACTTCCCGCTGCCGAAGAAGCCGCTGACCCACGCGGAGTCCTGGCGACCGCGATCGAGTTGCGTCAGGAAGCTGGTCAGGATCCGCTCGATGGCATTGCCGTACTCGCCGTCGCAGACGAACGTCTCCAACTCGGCGCGCAGTTCGAGCAGCGCACGTTCGTCCAGCGAGCCCGTGATGCGCGACTGCCCGTTGTTGGCGAGTGCGCTCTTGCGAGGATCGCGGTCGAGGGTCTCGAAGATTTTCATGCCGTCTCCCCTGTTCCGTGGAGCGAGATGGAAGGAGCGAGGTAGTTCCAGCCGTCGCGTGCGTCGAGCAACCGGTAGTTGTCGCCGTCTTTCGTGCCCGGGAAGAACACGACGAGCCGGCCGCGGATGTCCGCTTCGACGGCGCGAACGAGGTCGGAGGCGCGGGCGAACCCGAACAACGAGCCGATGCCGGTGACCGCGACGATCGACCGCTCGTCCGAATCGCGAAGCAACTGGTGCAGCGGCGCGGCGAGATGCTCGAGAAACTCGCCGTCGAGCTTCATCGCGAGATCGCCGGGCGACTCGAAGTAGGCCTCGCGGTACTCGTCTTGCGCGATCCACTCCGCGAAGCGCCGGGTGCAATCGAACTCCGTCCAGCCGTGGCCCGCTCCGCGGGTGCGTTGTTCGAACTCAGCCTTGCGCGCGCGGAATGCGCGTTCGAGTTCCTTCTCGTACACCACGAGGAGCACGCGCTGGGACCCGGAGAGCGTGCGCTGCCACGGGACACGGATGTGCTGTTCGTAGCGGGCGGCCAGTTCTTCGATCTTCCCCACGGCTACGGTCTCCTCTCGCGGGGATCGAGGCGGCGCGGATCGATTTCGATCACGTTTGCGCCGGCGCGCGCGTCGACTAGACCGAGTTGCTTGGCGCGCAGCGTCAGTTCGAGGAGCGCGCCCGGACTGCGATCGAGCACGGCGGTCCACGGAGTGCGCAGCAGCGACTCCCCAGTGAGGCCTTCGAGCGACCCGAGCCACAACGCAAAGGCAACGGCGCCGGGAGTCGGTTCGACGGCACGCCGGATCTTGCGCACGCGTCCCGTCAAGTGTCCCGCCTGGGACCACGAGCTGGCCGCGTTGCGCGCGACCTTGTCGAGGATGCTCTCCTTGAGGCGATCGCCAGTCACGGCGCGAAGAGCGTTGAGAAGCGGTGCGCGAGTCAGCTCGTTGCCAGGCTGGAGCTGCACGATGGCGTTCGCCGATTCGCGGAAAAGCGGGTCTCGGCCGAGAGCACAGAGCAGCGCCAGGAGCGGACGACCGGCCTCGTCTGCGGACCACAGGCGACGAAGGACTCGGAAGATCGGGATCGTGGGATCGAGCGCATACAGTTCGCGGAGTCGCTGACTCGTCGCACGCCGGCTGGACGTGGTCCGCTTGCCGAGAACGTTCTGATCGACGATCGCATGCTCGTACGCCTCGCTCGCCGAGGCCTAGGGGACGATTGCGAGGAGCTCGCGCAGCTCGGCGAGCATCATCGTTCGGCTCGAGTGTGTGCCGCGTTCGCCGAAACGAAGTCCGGCGCGAGAGGCCTGCTTTCGCCGGCTGGACTCGGTCTGCGTCAAATCGTGGATTCGATCGACATCCGGTATCAAGGGTTGTTCGCCGGCAAAGTTGCCGGCGAGCGTAGGG
>CAZBOK010000518.1:0-3051 GCA_964493525.1 uncultured Phycisphaeraceae bacterium
CCGCCGGCGAATCCGGCCGGCGCGGGCGGCGAAGCACAGTTGCGCAAAGCAGCCGATTACCGCGCGACGCAATCCAAGGAAACCGAGTCGAAGGACGCGGCGAGCGACGCGGCGGACGGCTTCGCGTCGAACGCCGGAGTCGCGCCGCAGGAGGCGGGCTTCCTGAACGCGTTCGGCCTCGTCGATGCCGACGACGGCGAGCGACGCCGGCAGCTCAGCGCCGACGACGTGTTCCAGTCGTGCGTGCGCCGGCCGAACGAGACGCCGTCGATGATGTTCTTCCGGTTCTGGGGCGACCATGCGTTCGAGCGCACCGCGACGAACGCGCAATCGACCTTCGGCGTCGACGTCGACACCGCGAGCTGGGCGCTCGCGCGGAACTACATCGAGCGCGGGATGCTGCCACCGAAGGAAGCGGTCCGCACCGAGGAGTTCCTGAACTGGTTCAAGGCCGACGTGCCGGCGCCGACCGACCGTGCGTTCGCGATCCATCTGGACGGCGGCAAGAGCCGGTACGGGGCCGAGTCCGATCTGAAGGACGCGCGTCTCCTGCGCGTCGTCGTGCGCGGCCGCGACGTCGCGAAGGCCGCTCGCCCGCCGCTCCAGCTCACGTGCGTGATCGACGTCTCGGGGTCGATGCAGCAGGAGAACCGCCTCGAGCTGGTGAAGAACTCGCTGCGCCTCCTCGTCGCCGGTCTCGATGCGAAGGACTCCATCGCGCTGGTCACCTTCAACACCACGGGCCGTCTCGTGCTGCCGATGACGTCGGTCGCCGAGCGCGCGACGATCGAGGCCGCGATCGCGCCGCTCTTCCCGGAAGGCAGCACGAACGCCGAGGCGGGACTCGAGATCGCCTACGGCGAAGCGGGCCGGCGCTTCGACGCCGAGAGCGCGAACCGCGTCGTGATGTTCTCCGACGGAGTCGCGAACGTCGGCTCGACGAACGAGCGCGACCTGACCGCGAAAGTCGCGAACGAGCGCGCGCGCGGCATCCTGCTCAACACCTACGGCGTCGGCATGGGCAACCACAACGACGTCCTGCTCGAGCAGCTCGCCGACCTGGGCGACGGCGTGTGCTCGTACATCGACACGCCGGACGAAGCGAAGCGCCAGCTCGTCGACCGCTTCACCGGAGCGATGGTCACGATCGCGCGCGACGTGAAGGTGCAGGTCGAGTTCGATCCCGCGCAGGTCGATCGCTGGCGGTTGCTCGGTTACGAGAACCGCGCGATCGCCAATCAGGACTTCCGCAACGACGCGGTCGACGCCGGCGAGGTCGGCGCCGGGCACCAGGTGACCGCGCTGTACGAGCTCGAGCCGTCCGCCGAATTCGGCCGTGCCGGCGCGGAGCGGCCGGCCGTCACGGTGCGGCTGCGCTGGAAGCCGCCGGTCAAGTCGGCGAGCGACGCGGCGGACGAGACGGCGACGACGATCCAGGCATCCGCGCTCGCGACCGACTGGTCGGAGCAGGGCGTCGGCCTGAAGCGCGCCGCGCTGGTCGCGCAGTTCGCCGAGCTGCTGCGGCGCTCGCAGCACGCGCGCGGCGATTCGATCGACGACCTCGCGGCGCAGTGCCGCGCTCTCGCGAGCGCGACCGGCGACGCGGACACGGGCGAGCTCGCGAACCTCGTCGAGAAGTGCAAGTCGCTCGTCCCGACGCTCCCGGCAAACGACCCGCTCATCGATGCACTCGACGCGATCCGCAAGAACCGCATCCTGCGCGCGGAGCTCGAAGACCTCGCGAAGTCGAACGACCAGGCGCTGGTCGACGAGCTGGAGCGGCAGAACCGCGAGCTCGAAGCGCGGATCCGCGAGCTGCTGAAGAACCGCCTCGGGAAGTGAGCGCGCGCCGGACGCGCGGCGATCAGCCGTCGTCGATCTCGGGCAGCGTGCTCTGGCCGCCGCGGCCGATCTTGTTCGCGCCGTAGTCGGTGAACGTCCCGGTGTTCGCGAGGTCGATGCGGTTCTTCCGCGCCACGCACTTGCGCACGACCGAGTCCGTCCCGCCGTTCTCGATCCCCTCGGCGAGGTTCGCGCTCGCGACGCACGAGTCGAGCTCGTTGCCGATCTTGCCGGTCGCGATCTGGAAGCCGTCCTCGCCGTTGTCGACCGACGTGCAGTTGGTGAGCTGGTTGCCGTTGCCTTCCATGCGGAAGCCGTCGCCCTGGCAGCCGCGCACCGAGACGCGCGTCAGCAGGTTGCCGTTGCCGACCAGGCGAACGCCGGGCTCGTCCTCGCAGCCGCAGCGCGCGATCTTGATGTCCTTGATCGTCACGCCGCTGCCGTCGATGCGCAGCCCGCTCTCGCAGACGTCCTCGATCGTGCAGTCCTCGATGCGGCCGGACGTCGCGTTGCTGCCGATCTCGATGCCGTCCGCGTTCTCGCCGATCGAGCGCAGCTTGCAGTTCTTGATCACGAAGTTGCTGCCGCTCACGCGCACGGCCTCGTTGTCGGTGTCGTTGAACGAGCAGCTCTCGACGCGCGCGTTGTCGCCGCTGATCTCGACGCCGCGGCCGTCCTCGATCACGCTCAGCTTGCACTTCAGGACCGTCGCGCCGTCGCCCGAGATGACGATGCCGCGGTCGCCGTCGTTCGACAGCGTCACGTTGCGGACCGTCGCGCCGGTGCCCTGGATGCGCACGCCGCCGTTGTTGCCGGCGAACTCGCAGTCGGTGATCGTCACGTCGGCGCCGTTCGCGAACACCGCGCGACCCTGCGAATGGCGGATCACGCAGTTGCGCATCGTCAGTCCGCCGACTCCGCAGTTCACGCCGTCCGCGTCCTCGCCGCTGCCGTTGGCGTGATGCATCTCGATGCCCTGCAGCGTCACGTCCTCCGCGAGGATCTTGAACGCCGGGCCGGTCGCGACCTGGCCCTGCGGCCGCGCGTCGACGATCACGTGCCCCTTCGCCTTGATCGTGATGCCGGTGTGTTCGACCGCGACGAGCACGTTCTCCTTGTAGAAGCCGCTCGAAACCTGGATGACGTCGCCGACCGCCGACGCGTCGACGTCCGCCTGGATGGTGGTGTGCTGCTTCGGGACGTGCAGCG
>CAZBOK010000519.1:0-3049 GCA_964493525.1 uncultured Phycisphaeraceae bacterium
GGGCGTGGTCCCGCAGATCGAAGTGAAGGAGTCGTCCGAGGATCTCGCGCGCGGCGTCGACACCGCGCTCGAAGCGGCGCGGCGCTTCGTCCTCGACGCGTCCCTCAGTGCGCCGCCGGCTTCGGCCCCCGCCCGCGATAGAGATTGATCCACGGGTCGAACTGCCCGGGCAGGCGCGGGTTCGTCCGCTCTAGCGCCGCGCCGCACCGCAGCACGCCGTTCGAGTCGACGAAGAACAGGAACGGGACGTCGACCGCCTTCTTGCCGCTGCGTTCGCGCGGATCTTCGCTGTTCGCAGTCTTCGCATGGCGGACGATCTGGCAGCGCTCGCGCACGCTCGGCTTCAGGTCGTGCTCTGTCTCCGCGATCCAGTTCGAGCCGATTCCGCTCGGCATCAGCAGCGAAACCACGGTGTCCGCTTCGTCGCGCACGAGCTGGTCGACCACGAACTCCGCCTGCGCGGGTGCCACGATGGCGAGCGTTCGCTTGGTGCTCTCGAGATCGTCCGGAGTTTGCTTCTCGTATTGGCTCGGCGGCGGCACGAACACGAGGATCGATCCGGACTCGGACACCGGGACTCCGCGCACCGAGCGGTTCACGTAGTTCTCCCAGAACAACGGCCCGCTCTTGGTGAAGTCGATCCCGGTGCACCGTTCGTCGTCGATGCCGAGCGCGCGCGGGCGGTCGAGGCGCTCGATCGTCGGGCGCTCGACGCGGTAGGCGCCGAAGCTCGACGCGAAGCCGAAGTACCCCTCGACCGGCTGTCCGTTCACCGTGTGGTAGTTGCCCGCGAGCTGGCCATCGATGAATGCAACGACCTGCGCGCCGTCGACCAGGATCTCGAGGTCGAACGACGTGGATGCGCCTTTCAGCTCGCGACTGCCGCCCGGAACCTGACCGAGCCATTCGCCGTCGCGCCGGCCCGACAGCGACCAGCTCATCGACTGCTTGTCGCCCTGCTGCTGCGACGCGCCGATCGAATACATGTAGTCGCCGGAGCTGAAGTCGAAGTGGACGTCGCGGTCGCGGCGCGTCATGCCGAAGACGATCGACCCTGCGACGTAGGTCGTCGTGAAGTGCACGCGCGTCGTGAGCCGGTAGCGGCCGGCGGGGAGCCACTCACGCGAGCGGACGAACGCGTGGCGGAGCGCGGCGCTGCGATCGAGCTCGCCGGTCTGGTCGCGCGGCTTCTCGCGGCCGACGTGCAAGTCGCCGTCGCCGGTCTCGAACCAGAGGTTCGGCACCCGGTACTCGTCGTAGTCCGCGAGCTCGACCTCCTCGACGCCGGCCGCGAGCGCCGAATGCGGCAGGCCGTTCACCGGCGCGGCGGAGGTCGCGAAGTCGGCGGGGATCTCGAACGATCGATCGAGCGGCGGCAGCCCGAGGCGCGCGGCGAGCCGCTCGCGGTCGGCGGCGAGCGCGGCGGCGGCGTGGGGCAGGCCGGCGGCCGCCGCTTCGGACGACGCGCTCGCGAGTGCCGCGAGGAACGCGCTCGTCTTCGGCAGCGCCGCGAGGAACGGCGCCGGACCGCCGTACGACAACGCCCGCGCGGGCGCGCGCAGGCGGCTCTCGTTCTTCAGCACGAACTCGACGGATGGGCAGCGCGGGTCGCGCAGGAGCGACGCGAGGTCGAGCGCGTGGCGCGTGTCCCACTCGTCGACCAGGAACGCGAGCACGAACGCCGCGGCGGCGTCGCTCTTCTTGTCGACCGCGAGCAGGAGCTCGCCCGCGCGCGCCCACTGATCCTGTCCGAAGAACGGCTCGGCGCGGTTGCGCGAGAAGCCCCACGTCGGCGCGTCGGAAACCGGCCGCGGATCGGGCTCGGCGGGCGTCTTCTCCGTGTAGCGCTCGTCGACCCACGGCTTGCGCGCGAGCCAGTAGAAGCCGTTCAGGAACGCGTCGAAGCCCTTCGCGAACGCCTGGATGTCCTTCGGGCGTCCCTCGTGACCGTCGCAGAAGAGCTGGTCGAACAGCGGCAGCGGCCGCTTCGTCGCGCAACCCGCCATGAAGCGCGGGAGCAGCGGCGCGAACAGCGGCTTGCCGTTCTCCTCCCACGTCGAGAGGTAGAGCCAGAGCGAATACCCGGCGGTGTAGTTGTCGCGGTAGTCGTCGATGGTGCCGTCGATCAGCTTCTTCAGCTTGTCGACGCCGCCGTACCCCTTGCGCATCGCCTGGTCGATCGCGCCGAACGAGGCGTGGTTCGCGACGAACGAGGCGTCGGTCGCCGCGCCGTAGGCGCCGCCGGTCCACACCGCGCGGCCTTCCATCATCCACGCGGGGATGCCGGGCCACGTCGCGCCGTCGAAGCGGTGGGTCAGCTCGTGCGTGAGTCCGTGGCCGAGGCTCGCGATGTCGCTCGCGTTGAAGCGCACCACGGTGACGTCGCCCGACTGGAAGCCGCCGGCCCACCAGAACGGCGCGCCCTCCGACTCGAGGTCGCTCGCTTCGGGGACGATGCGGACGACGCCCTGCCGGCCGGCGAACGGGTCCTTGCCGAACCAGCGCGCGAGGCGGTCGTGATGCTGCTCGATCGTCTGCGCGGCGCCGAGCAGCGTCTGATACCCGCAGATCGTCTCGATGCGGTACTTGCCGGTCGGCGAGATCGCGATGCCGGGGTTCGCGGGATCCTGGTGAGTGCGCGTGAACTCGACCTCTTCGTCGAGCGTCATCGCCATCAGTTGATCCACGGTGAGCGGCGCGCCGTCGCGCGCCTTCTTCCAGTCGCGCGCTTGCGCGAGAGCGCCGGCGGCCGCGGCGCGGAGCTTCGAGAGGTCAGGCGGCTTCGGGCCTTTCAGGTCCTTGAAGCCGGCCTGCGCCGCGAGGCCCTGCACGCAGCGCGCGAAGCGGATCGCTTCATCGGACTTCTGCGCGGCGACCGCGGCGTTCAACTGCGAGCGGAGCGCGGCGATGACCGGATCGATCGCGGCGGAGTCGGCGGCGGTCGACGCGTTGAGATCGGCGCCGAACGCGGTCCACAGCGCGGGCGCGGGGGCGATCACCTCGCGTGCGACGTCGCGCACGAACCGCGACAAGAGCGGTCCGCCGTCGC
>CAZBOK010000520.1:0-3034 GCA_964493525.1 uncultured Phycisphaeraceae bacterium
AGGATCAGGTAGTACGCGGCGCCGCATCCGCGCAGCCCGCGAACGAGCGAGGCGACGTCATCGAAGGCGCAGCGAACGATCTCGACTCGAGGGTCGCGGCTCCAGGCCCGGATCGCCAGCTTGATCGGATCGCGCACGAGACAGCGCACGCGCAGGCCCCGCGCGAGCAGGCGCGGCACGAGCCGCCCGCCGATGTACCCCGTGGCGCCGGTGACCGCGACGGGGAGGTCGAGCGGGTCGTTCGCGATCGTCTGCACAAGAGTCTCCTGGCGGGGCAAAGCCCACAGGAGGTTCGGGAGTCGTCGTCCCGTGGATGCAGGCTTCTCGGAGAACTCGTGCGATCGATCCCCGACGCGGCGCGCGCGGCGCTCCGCCGCCTCTGCGCTATTTTGCGGGCGCCTCCGAACCGATCGCCGTGCCGCCCGCAGCGACGTTGTCCTTGGTGAAGATCCGTGTCGACAGGACGATCTTCTTCGGCGCGCTCTTACCGTGCAGCAGGTCGAGCGCGACGTCGATCGCTTCCTTGCCGCCGGTCGGGTACTGGAACGTCGCCGCGAGGATCCCCTGCTTCACGTACTCGACGCCCTCGTGCGGGAGCGCGTCGATGCCGACGAATTTCATCTCGTGCTCGCGCCCCGCGGCCTTTGCCGCGAGCCACGCGCCGTGCGCGCCGGGATCATTGTGCGCGTAGACCACGTCGATCTTCGGCTGCGCGGCGAGCGCCGACTCCATCTCCTTGCGCGCGCGATCCTCGAGCCACTGCATGTCGGCGTCGAACACGATCTCGAGATCCTTGCGGCCGCCGAGGCCGGACGCGAAGCCTTCGTGGCGATCGACTCCGGGCACGGACGTCATCAGGCCCTTCAGCTCGACGATCTTCGCTCCGCTCGGGAACGACTCCGCGACGAAGCGCCCCGCGGCCGCGCCGATCAATCGGTTGTCGCCGCCGATGAAGCAGGTGTACGCGTCGCCCTCGACGGCGCGGTCGAGCACGATCACCGGGATCTTCGCGGCGAACACCTCGGCGACCGGCTTCGTCAGCGGCGCCGCTTCCTTCGGGCTGATGATCAGCGCGTCGATCCCCTGGTCGAGGAATTCGCGCACCTGTGCCTGCTGCGTGAGCGAGTCGTTCTGCGCGTCCTTGAAGAGCATCTTCAGTTCGGGATGCGCCTTCGCCGCCGCCTCGACGTCGGCGTTCATCTGCACGCGCCACGGCTCGCCGAGGTTGCACTGCGACATGCCGATGACGAACGGGTGCTCCGCCGTCCCGCGTTGCGCGGACGACTTCGGCGAATCGGAGCAGGCGGAAACGGCGGCGAGCGACGCGACGAGCACAGCGACGGCGGGAGTGCGCATGGGGGCGGCATCGTAGCGGTGACGGCGCCGCGGAACTCGGAACGGATCGTGCAGGGCGCGCGGCCCCGACGGAGGCTTCCGATGATGTGTGCAACGACGCGAGCGCGGTGGGCCGTGCTGTTGCTGTTCCTCGCCGCCCTGACCGCGAGCGGTTCCGAGCGACTTGCCCCGCACGGGCGGAAGCTGGCGGGTGGGACGAGCGGCTTCCCGTGGGATTTCTGGTGGCGCGCCGCGCGCCGGCAATTCGTCGAGATCGAACCCGGCGATCCGCGATTGGCGGATCGCGAACTCCGGAATCGACTGATCGATCGGCTGCTGCCGCTCCTCGATGACCGTGATCCCGGAATCGCTCGAGCCGCGGCAGCGGCGCTCTGCAGCGTTGCCGGTCCGGAACTCGCCGACCGCGTGCTCGACCGCGTCTTCGTGGTGCTCGCGTGGAAGGCGGGAAGATTCAGTGACGAGCGGATCGACGCGCTCGGCCGCCTCGGGCGTGGCGCCTGTCGCGCGGTGCCGGCGCTGACCGATCTCCTGAGCCGGTCGATCGTCGAGCGCCCGAATCCGTCGGTCTCGAACCGACTCGGAGCCCAGGCCGAGAGCGCGCTCGTGGCGATCGAGGCCGCCGATCTCGCGCCGTGGCTGACCGATCTCGCGGCGAGCACGCTCGATGACATCGAGGATCAAGTCGGCGTGGCGATCAACGCACTCGGCCGAATGCCGGCGGAGGCGGACGTCGTGGTCCCCGCGTTCCGGTCCCGGATTCGTCAGCAAACGGGAGCCGAGGCTGCGGACTTCGCGGGTCGCGAGCGGCGCACGCTTGCGATCACGCGACTCCTGTCGGCACGCCGCCATGACGACGAGACCGACCTCGAGCTCATCAGCGAGTTTGCCGCGCGAGTCACCGATCGCGATGAGCGCGACTCCAGCCGCGAGTCCGCGCCCATCGGGCTCGCGCGGCTGGGGTCGGCGGACGACGGCGTCACGCTGCGAGTTCTCGCGGGGTCGATCATCTCCGACTCCGACCGGATCGCGAATTCGGCCCGGATCGCGCTTGCCGATTTCGGCGGTCGCGTCGGCGCCGACGCTCCCGAGTTTCGAGCGCGCATCGGCCGGATCTTCCACGTCACACCGGATGACTCCCGCGATCCCGAACATCGCGCCTACGACGCGTTGTCGCTCGCTCTCCTGCACCGGACCGCGCGGCGGTCCGAACCGCTGCGCCGCGCCACGATCGAGCGACTCGCACGCTCACTCGTCGACGAGCACGATCCGCACGTGTTGGCCGCGATCGCGACCGGTCTGGCGCTGCTGGACGCGAGCGAGTACACGTCCGATCTGCTCCGAGCGTTCGCGCGGTCGCGAGGGCGTGACCGGGACGAAATCGGAATCGCGCTCGGGATGCTCCGCCATCGCTACACGCGACCCGCCGTCCTCTCGGCGTTCGAGGCTTCGCAACCCAAGTCGCCTGAGCTCGCGTTCGCGCTTAGTCTCTTCGGCGGCGATCTGTCGGACGCGCGCGACATCGCGTTCGCGACGATCGAGCAGGCGCGCCTCAAGGAATACAGCCTCTCCGCGATCGGGAGTCTCGCGCTGACCGGCGACGCGGACTCCGCGCTGTTCCTCGCCGACATCGCCCGCGACGTGCGCCGGCCCGAGTTCGTCCGTCGTGCGGCATGCGAGG
>CAZBOK010000521.1:0-3031 GCA_964493525.1 uncultured Phycisphaeraceae bacterium
ACGCAGGCCGACCTCGCGTCGGCGGACGAACTGCGCCGCGACGGCATCGATCCCGGCGTGAAGACCGCGCGGCACGCCGCGCCGGCGCACCCGGAACCGGAGCATCATCATCACGGCGGGTGACGACGGCGGGCGCGGGGCTCAGCGCTGCTGCGCGAGCCAACCGCGTTCGGCGAGCAGCCCGACGACCTTCGCGCGCAGCTCGTCGCGCGTGCGGCGAACCGCTTCGATCGGTCGTCCTTTCGGATCGGGGACCGGCCAATCCGCGACCGCGAGCCCCGGGATCATCGGACAGCGCTCGCCGCAGCCCATGGTCACCAGCAGCACCGCGTCACGCGCGAGCTCGGTCGTGAGTCGCTGCGGCGTCGCGCGCGAGAGATCGATGCCGACCTCGCGCATCGAGTCGACGACGACCGGATGAACGTGAACGGCCGGCTCCGTCCCAGCCGAGATCGCGCGCGCGCGCGCCGGGTCCGCGAGCCGGTTGAACCAGGCCGCCGCCATCTGCGAGCGACCGGCGTTGTGAACGCACGCGAAGATGACCGTGTTCATGGGCGACGCACCAGCCACGCGCAGCACGCCGCCGCGGCGGCCCCGCCGAGGACCTGCGCGAGCACGAACGCCGGGACGTCCGCGGCGCGGATCCCGGAGAACGTGTCGGTGAACGCACGCGCGAGCGTGACCGCCGGGTTCGCGAACGCGGTCGACGACGTGAACCAGTAGGCGCCGGTCACGAACGCGCCGACGGCGAACGGCGCGGCGGCGGGGCGCCGGCGCGACACGCACGTGATGACGAGGAGCAGCCCGAACGTCGCGACGAACTCCGCGAGCACGAGCGGCGCCCCGGACCTCGCGTGCGCCGATGCTTGGAGCAGCACTCGGCCGAACATCGCGTGGGCGAGCGCGACGCCGCCGAGCGCGCCCGCGAACTGCGCGGCGACGTACGCGAGCGCATCCCGCCTCGCGAGATCCCGGGACGCGAGCGCGGCGAGGGTGACGATCGGATTGAAGTGCGCTCCC
Source organism: uncultured Phycisphaeraceae bacterium (assembly GCA_964493525.1). Classification (GTDB taxonomy): domain Bacteria; phylum Planctomycetota; class B15-G4; order B15-G4; family JADJEK01; genus CAZBOK01. Next base: position 1,021 of record CAZBOK010000521.1, read on the forward strand.
GAGACCGGCGCGAGCGCGAGGATGAGCGCGACGAGCGCGGCGCCGGTCGCGATCGAGTTCGCGAGCAGTGCGATCGCGGCGTTCCCCGCCGCCAGCGACTCGCCCATGATCCCCGAGCCGACCACCGCGGCGAGCAGCATCGCCGTGCCCACGCACTCCGCGGCGGCGCGCCGCGTCAACGGGAGCCGCTCCGCGCGCTCCGCCAGTGAATCGACCGTCATCGATGTCATCTCGTCCATCGCTAGCGGGAGAGCGACGCCTGAAAGTTGGCGAGCTGATCGCGGACCGCGCCCCGCAGCGAGTAGTAGACCCACGAGCCGCGACGCTCCGCGCTCACGACGCCCGCCTCCCGGAGGACGCGCAGATGGTGTGAGACCGTGGGTTGACCCAGATCGAAGTGGCTCTCGATCTCGCACACGCAGAGCTCGCCCGCGCGCGCGGCGAGCATTCCGACGATCTCCAGGCGCGTCGCGTCGGCGAGCGCCTTGAAGAGCGGCGCGAACCGATTCAGCGCGCGCGCCGACGCGGGCGACGCGGACGGACGGCATTGGGCAGGTGACGCGGTTGTTCTCGGCATGGGGCGCAGAGCGTCGCGAGGGAATCGATGAATGTCAATGTCCTGCCGTCGCCGTGGCGCGCCGGAACACGGCAGAGCGAGCGCGGTCCGATTCAGCGTCAGCGCAGGCGATTCGCGACTCGGCGAGCGATCAGCTCGCAGCAGTCCCCGATCGTCTTCGGATCGACCGCGCGGAAGTCCTCGTGGTGATCGTTCTGGGAGTCGACGACGACCCAGTCGCCGTTTCGATCGCAGATCGTGAAGTGCACCGCCCCGAACGACCCGGGCCCCGCGGGGAGGCAGTCCGCGAACAGGACGTAGTCGGCGTCCGGCCTCGATTCGCGCACCTTCGTCTGCACCGCACGGGCCATGTCCCAAAGCATCCGCTGCTCGTTCGACGAGCCCTCGACCGCGATCCGCCACTCGTCGCCGGCAACGGTCGCGCCGCAGAGTCGTCGGTCGGTCAGGAGCTTCGCGAGCGCCTCGGCCCCGGCGCGGTCGACTAGGTCGCCGACGCGCACCGGAAGCACGACGAACCGGACGCCCGAGCCCTTCGCCTTCATCGCGTCGAGCCGCCTCGTCATCGCGTCCAGTTCCGCACGCGGCGGCAGCGCCGACTTCGCGGCCCACAACTGCGCCATCGGTCCCTCGTCGCCGGGAGGGGTGCCGAGCACGAGCGACGGAGCCAGTCGGTCCGCGAGGAGCGCACAACATGCGAGAGGTTCGCCCGGGCTCGCGCGCTTCCAGGCCGGGTGTTCGGGCGTCAGCTCCTCGCTCCAGACTCGGGCGCCGGCACGATCGACGACGACGCCGCGGATGCCGGCGCACCGTCCCCGCCCGCCTTCCTTGCTCACGAGGAACTGCGCGTACAGGGCATCGCCCGCCGCGACGGGATGCGCCGCCACGAACGCCGAGAACGCCTGGGCAGTTTCCTCGGCGCTCGCTCCCGGAGCGGGCTCGAACGTCGACTCCGCGATCGAAATCGAGCCGAGTCCCTTCTGCTCGAGGAGGAGCCCGAGCGCCTCGCCGACCTCGCGCCGCGGGGAGCCCGCGAGTTCGACGGGAAAGATGGTCAGCGCGGCGATCTTTGCGGGTGCTGCGGGTTTGGCGGGAGCGGCGCCACCGGCCGTCTGGGCGGAGCACGCGGACGCTCCGTGGAACAAAGCCGCGATGGTGAATGGCACGGTGAACCAGGGCAAGCGAGTCCTCATGACGTTCCTTTCAGTGCGACGTTTGTACGTAAGTGAATGCTTACACAACACGGAAAAAAAAGATCACGCGACCCGACCTTCGAGAAGCAACGCCCCGATCTCGACGATCAATCGGCGCCGCTTCGGGTCGGTGAGCAATTCGAGTTCCTTGCCGATGTTCGCGACGGTTCCCAACCCGATGACCGCCCATGCGGCAAGCTCCGCGCTCGGCAGCGTGGCCTTTCCCGACCGCCGGTGGTGCTCC
>CAZBOK010000522.1:0-3018 GCA_964493525.1 uncultured Phycisphaeraceae bacterium
CAGCGAGCGGTCGCCCGCGACGAGCGTCACCCGCGCGCGCGGCGGTTCGAGGTGCAGGCTCTCGAGGAGCTTCCGATCCGGATGCGCGTCGCTCACGTCGCGCGGGTTCTCGCCGACGACGTTGAAGAAGCGCTCGAGCGCGTCGCGGTCGGCGCGATCGGCGAACGGATCGACGAGCCACCAGACGCCGGCCTTGCGTTCGAAGATCGCCGCCTCGCCGGTTCCGAGCTGCAGCTCGACGCGGCTGGTCTGGTCGGTCGGGAACGCGCCGGCGAGCGGCTTCGGACCGTACGTCGGCTCGACGACGGGCCCCTTCAATCGCCACACGAGAAGGAGCGCTCCGACGACGAGCAGGAGGATGAGCGTGGTCTTGAGTCTCACGCGCTCACCTCCGCCGCACGAACGCGATCGCCGCGGCGAGGAGCACCGCGCCGACCGGCATGAAGATCACCACGTAGCGGAACAGCTCGTCGTACTCCTGCGGCCGGAGGTCGGCGGCGGCGGTGTGCGGTCGACGCGGCGGGAGCTGGACGAACTCCTTCTTGTTGATCAGCCACGCGACGACTCGCCGCAGGAAGAGATCGTTGCCGGGCAGCTCCGCGAGCGGCTTGTTGCCGGCGAGCTGCGAGCTCGGGATCACGACGAGTCGCGACTTCGCGTAGTCGCCGGTCGGCTCGATCGCGGCGGCGAGCGTGCGCTGGCCGCGCTTGCCGTCGACGCGCTGATCGAACGCGTGGTCTCCCGGCTTGCCGTCCGGTTGCAGCGCGTCCGCGAACGCGTCCGGATGCGAGTTGAGCAGCGACGTGAACTCGCCGGCCGCCTGCGGGAGCGGACGGACCGACCCGGAGCCGGCGAGGCTCACGATCGCGTTCGCGTCGTCGAGCGACGCGGTGATCGGATGCGCGCCGAAGCTGCCCGGCGCGCGCTGGCCGATGAGGTGCACGTCGGGCTCCGCGCCTTTCAACTGCGCGGGCCACTCCTTGCACACGATCGCGCGGTCGACCTCGACCCCGACCGCGGCGAGCAGCGGATCGAGCGATTTGTCGCCGGCCGGGTCGAGGAGGACGAGCAGGCGCCCGCCGCGGCGGAGGTATGCATCGAGCGCGGCGCGCTCCGGCTCCGCGTAGGCCTGCCGCGGCGCGAGGATCAACACGGCGTCCGCGTCCGCGGGAACCTCGCGCGCGGTGAGCAGCGAGATCGGCCGCACGTCGACGTTGTCGCGCGTCAGCGATTGCGCGAGCAGCGCGGCGTCGTTCGGGCCGCCCGCTTCGATCGACATCTCCTGGTGCCCCACCGACACGTACACCTTCGGCTGGCGCTCCTGCAGCACCTCGTACAGCGCGGAGCTGATCGCTTCCTCGGCGCGGAATCCCTTCAGGATCACCGGCTGCTGCATCGGCTGCGGTTGGAGGTTGTCGAACTCCGCGAGATCCGACTGCAGTCCGAGCACGCGTCGCCGCGTCCCGCAGCGGACGATCACGATGTTGTAGGTGCGCAGCCCGAGCTCCTGGACCAGCTCGCGGACGCGCGCACCGTCGATCTTCGGGTCGAGGTGCTCGACGAACATGCGGCGCCCGGCGCGCACCTTGTATTCCTGCAGCACGTCGCGCGTGTACTCGATCGCGCGCGCGACTTCGCCGTGCACGTCCCACGGCACGGTGGCGCCGTCGAACACCGTGGTGATCTCGACGTCCTTCTCGAGGCTCTCGAGGATCCGCACGGTCTCGGGCGCGAGCGAGTAGTCGTGCGCCTGCGTGAGGTCGAAGCGCCGGCGCAGATCGGTGAAGCCGGTGACGAACACGACGAGCACCGCCGCGGCGATCGCGAGCACGATCATCACGAGGACGTTCGCGCCGATCGCGAATCGACGGCCGCGGCCGAAGGTCTCCGCGCTCACGCCCACCTCCGCGCTTCGAGCGCGCGCACGGCGAGGAAGAGGCAGAGGCCGATGCCGGCGACGTAGATCCCGACGATGCCGGTGTCGACGATCCCCTTGGCGAAGCCGTCCTGGAAGTGGAAGAACAGCGCGAGGTGCTCGAGCGCCGTCCGCGTCGCGCCGCGCCCCATCACGACCGCGAGGAGCGGCGCGAAGAACAGCACGAGGTTCGCGACGATCGCGAGGATCGCGGCGACGATCTGGTTCGGCGCGAGCGCCGACATCAGCAGGCCGACCGCGATCAAGAGCGCACCGAGCAGGAGCACGCCGAGGTAGCTGCTCTCGAGGATCCCGACGTCGGGCAGCGCGCCGTACGACTTGAGCGTCACGAGGTAGAGGATCGAGGGCGCCCACAGCGCGATGTAGAACGCGAGCGCGCCGGTGAACTTGGCGAGCACCACCACGGTGTCGGTGACCGGCGCGGTCATCAGTCCTTCGAGGGTCCCGGTGCGTCGCTCTTCCGCGATCAACCGCATGGTGAGGATCGGCGGGATCAGCACGATCTCGAACCAGAACCACGGCGATGCGCCCAGGAAGCTGCGCACGCTCGCGTCGACGTTCCCCTCCTGCGAGGCGATGCTCAGGTAGAAGGAGAATCCGTTGAGGACGAGGAAGACGGCGAGCACCACGTACATCAGCGGCGCGAGGAAGTAGGACTCGATCTCGCGCGCCGACAACACGAACCAGCTGCGGAGGATCCTCACGCCTCCTCCGTCCGCGTCATCGTGAGACGCATGAAGATCTCCTCGAGCGTGGTCGCGGGCGTCGTCAGCTCGCGGAGTTCACCGCCGGCGGCGATGATCGCGCGGCCGACGTCGGTGCGACGGTCGACCGGCCCGGAGAACTCGATCGAGTAGAGCGGGAACCCGTCCGCCGCGGGCTCGACGCTCACCGTCGTCGCGCCCGGCAACGCAGCGAGCGCGCGTTCGATGCGCTCGCGATCGCCACGCGCTTCCGCGCGCACGCGGCCGCCGCCGCCGCCGTGGCTGCGCACCAGCGCGGCGGGCTCGCCGTCCGCGACGATCTTCCCGCGCCGGAGGATGACGACGCGGCGCGCGACCGCCTCGACTTCCGCGAGGATG
>CAZBOK010000523.1:0-3012 GCA_964493525.1 uncultured Phycisphaeraceae bacterium
GTGCTCTCGCGTTGTCGGGGCGCTTCGAGGAGGCCGACCGCGCCGCCGAGCGGGCGATCTCGGAAGCGACCTGCGCGCTCGGTCCGATGCATCCGGTCACGCTGGAGATGAGCGTGTGTCGTGGCACGCTCCTGAACGTCGCGGGCCGGCCGGCCGACGCGGACGACGTGCTCGGCGCCGCGCTCGATCAGCAGGAGCATCGTCTCGGCAAGACCCACCCGTCGCGGCTGCCCGCGTTGCGCGAGCTGCTGCGCGCGCAGGCTCTCTCCGGGCGCGGCGAGGACGCGAAGGTGACGGCGCGCGAGCTGCTCGCCGTCGTCCACGCGCAGCCGCAGCTGGATGCGATGATCGCGAAGCACGCATCCGCCGAAGCGGAGGCCATCCTCACGCCGTCGTCGCGCGCGCGCGACGCGGGCGGTTGATCGGCGTCAGAGTCCGACGCGCGCGCGGAACACGAGCTCGGGGTCGCGCCGCTCGGCGGCGGTCGCCAGCATCGCCGCGAGCGAGTCCGCGACCTTCACCTCGCGCCGCAGCGTGCCGTTCAACTTCAGAACGACCGGCCGCGAGAGATCGACCATCCGCTCGTCGAGCAGGATCGCGAGGCCGGTCGGATCGGCCTTCGTCCGCACGTCGATCACGTTGTCGCCGACGAGCTCCGCGTCGACCAGCGCGCCGATGACGGGGTTGTCCCACCAGAGCCAGAAGAACGCGCGCTTCCACGGCCGGAACGGTTGCCACACGACGCGCTTCGGCCGCGGATCGCGGACGTGCTGCATCGCCCACTTCACGCCGGGACCCGGCCCTTTCTCCGGCAGCGCGTGCGCGCGACCGTCGACCTTCTCGAAGACGTGGTCGAAGCCGCCGTACTTCTCGTGCAGCCGATCGAGCTCCGCGGTCGCGAAGAGGTTCGACCACGGCGGGACGTTTCGATCGTCCATGCTCTGGTACACGAAGATCGGCAGGTTCCGCAGGTTCGGCAGCACGCCGTCCTCGATCGCGACCACCTTGGTCTGCGACTCGTCGCCTTTCTCGAACAACGGCGTCGCGGCGCCCGCGAACGCGGCGAGCCCGGCGAAGAGGTCGGCGTTCCGCGCACCGATCGTCCAGGTGCCGTAGCCGCCCATCGAGTGGCCGGTGAGGTAGACGCGGTTCGTGTCGACGCGCGCGGTGCGCTTCGCGGCGTCGAGCAGGTCGAGGACGAACTTCTCGGTGTCCTCCTCGCCCCAGCCGCACTCGGTCTTGCGCAGGACTTCCGGGAAGATCGCGAGCACGCCCGGAGTCGCGAGCGCGTCGCCGACCGCCGACACCGCGGACTCCGCGTCGCCCGCTCCCAGCCCGCCGCCGTGGAGGCCGAACGCCAGCGCCTTGCCGCCCTTCCCCGTCACGATGTACTTGCCGAGCTTCTTCTTCTCGTCGACGAAGAAGTTCGTGCCCGAGAGATCGAGCTTCTTCCCCCCGCGCATCGCGTCCGTGAGCTTCTCGCGCCAGCGCAGGACGTCCTTCGCCGCGATCGCGTCGCTCGCGCCGAGCTTCGCTTCGAGCGATCGTCGTTCGTCGGCGTCGGCTTCGAAGTACCGCGCGACCAACTGGTCGAGGTCGCGGGCGGAGAGCGGCGCGGCGGCCGCCTGATCTCCGGCGGCAAGAGCGGTGCAGATCGCGAGAAGCGGGAGCAGCACTCTGGCGAGCCTACACGGCCCGCGGGTGCAGGGTAATCTCCGGTTCTGATGCGGACACTCACGCTCGCGATCGGACTGTTCGCCGTGGCTCCGGCCGCTCTCTGCCACGACTTGTGGCTGATGCCCGAGCGGTTCGCGACCCCCGTCGGCAAGCCGCTCGCCGTGTTCGTCGACGTCGGCGTCAAGTTCCCGATCGGGGAATCGCCGACGCGGGCCGACCGCATCGATCAGTTCACCGCGACGCACGTCGACGCGCGCGCCGACCTCACGAACCTGCGCGTCACCGACACCAGCCTGGTCGGCGATCTCGCGGCCGATGCGCCGGGATTGTGGATCGTCTCGTGCACCGTGAAGCCGCGCTACATCGAGCTCGAGCCCGCGAAGTTCGACGAGTACCTCGTCGACGACGGGCTCGCCGAGATCCACGAGATCCGCAAGGCGGCCGGCGCGCTCGCGCGCCCCGGCCGCGAGCGCTACGCGCGCGCCGTGAAGACCTTCCTGCGCGTGACCGCGCCGCCGTCCGAGAAGGTCGACGCGTCCGTCGCTCACGCGGCGACCGCGCCCGAAGCGTCGACCGGCTTCGATCGCGTGCTCGGCACGCGCGTCGAGCTGGTCCCGCTCCGCGATCCGACCGCGCTCGTCGCCGGATCGAAGCTGCGCGCGCGCGTCCTGTTCGACGGGAAGCCGCTCGCGCGGCACGCGGTGTCGTCGGGACGTGAGAGCGCGCCCTCGCGGTTCGTCGAGACGGTCGAGACCGACGCGAACGGCGAAGCGGAGTTCGCGCTCGCGGATCGCGGCCGTTGGTACCTGCGCACGGTCCAGATGATCGCGGCGCCGAAGGATGACCCCGACGTCGACTGGCTCTCGTTCTGGTCCACGCTGACCTTCGAGGTCCGGTGAGCGCCATGGCGACGCGCGATCGACTCGTCGCGGCGCTGAAGGACGACGGATCGCTTTCGATCCCCGACACGCGCTCGCTCGCGGAGATCGACCAGAACGACCTGCTCGCGTTCCAGGGCGGGCTCGAGCGCGGCCGGCGCTTCGCCGCCGGACGCGCCGGACTCGCGCTCACGTTCGGACGCGCAGCGGACCACCTCACGTTCCGCTGCGAGCTCGACGAGCCGTGCCCGCACGTCGCGCTGCTGTCGATCGACGCGAGCCACCGCCGGCGCATGACGCTGTCGTTGTGCGACGCGTCCGAGCCGCGCCTCCGCTGCATCCGTCGCGCACTCCTGCCGCTCGGCGTCGCATGGTCACCGATCGACACCGCGGCGCGCGGCGACGCCGACTCTCCGGAGCTGCTCGTGCTGCGCGGCACGATCGAGCTGCCGCGGTC
>CAZBOK010000524.1:0-3003 GCA_964493525.1 uncultured Phycisphaeraceae bacterium
CGACGTCGAACTTGCGGCGCACCGCAGCGATCGCGCGCGACGGCGTCCGACCGCGCGCGAGCTCGGTCCAGATCACCGTCCCCACCGCGTTCAGACCGAAGAACAACCGCGTTCCGAGATGCAGCAGCACCGCGCCGTCGTCGAACTCCCGCCACAGCACGTCCTCGTGCGGCGCGAACGCGCGGTCGAGGTCGCGGTCGGCGAGTTTCGCGTCGGAGTCGCGCAACGTCGCGAGCAGCGGCGTGGTGAGGAGGTCGCGCGCGCGGACCATCAATCGGTCGGTGAAGCGACCGTCGCGCAGCGGCGGGTGGCGGTCGACCGACGAGACGAGATCGGGGCGCAGCCGCTTCGGGATGAAGTGGCGGTGCGCGCGCGCCTTCGAGCTTGGCTTGGACCGCCTGTGGGATGCCAGCGGCGACTCCATTCTCGCCCGGGACGGGGGCGACGAGATTACCGGGCGCGACCGCGGCGGAGCAAATCGACGATCGCCGCCCCGATCGGTTGGCCGGTCTGGTTCTCGTAGAAGGTGAAGCCGGGGTTCGGATTCACTTCGAAGCAGCACCAGCGTCCGTCCGGTGTGCGGCGCAGATCGACACCGCAGGTCACGAGGCCGAGATCCTGCGCGAGTTCGAGGCAACGGCGCTCGACGTCGTCCGGCAGCGCGGCGCCGCGCATCGCGCGCGCGCGTCGCTCGCGGCTCGCGTAGCGGTAGTCGACCGCGTCGGTCTCGATCTCCGTCGCGAAGGTGCGCTCGCCGACGACGTGCACGCGGACGTCGACGCCGGGAACCAGCTCCTGGAATTGCGTCGGACAGTTGCGGATCGCGGCGAGCCGGCGCACGTCGCTCGGCTGCACGCGCTGCACGATCGAGCGCTGCCCGCTGATCGACTTGAAGATCGCGCGGCCGTCCGCCGCGGCGATGAAGGCGCGCGCCGCGGCCGGATCCGACGTGATCAACGTGCGCGGCACGAGGAACCCGTGCCGCGCGATGATCGCGGCCTGCAGCGGCTTCGACGCGTTCGTCGCGCACGCCGACGGTCGGTTGAGCACGAGCCCGGGCAGCGTCTCCGCGAGCGCGATCAGCGTCGCGGTGGCGGCAGGATCGGACCGCTCGGCGACGCTGCCGCGCGCGCCGCGCTTCTCCACGTAGACGAACTGCACGTAGGCGGAGCGGACTGCCGCGAGGTCGATGGTGCGCGTCCCGTTGCGCAGCGTGCCGGTGAACCGCGCTCCGTCGGAGCCGAACGTCACGTCGAACCCGCGCCGCCCGCGTCCGAACTTGCGGGTGTCGATCAGCGCGAACTCGTCGCCGCCGCGCGCGAGCAGCGCGCAGACGTAGGTGGTCGCTGACTCCGCCAACGCGCCGACGACGAGGATCATCGCGATGCCTTCGCGACGCGGCGCGCGAGCAGTGCGGCGATCGCGGCGGCGGCCTCCGCCTCGACGCGCGGCCCGAGATCCTCGGCGGTCGGGTGCGGGTCGATGCCGTGGCAGGTCCAGCGGCCGCGTTCGTCGCGCGACACGAGGAGTCGGAATCCGTCGATCCCGAGGGCGCTCGCGAGCCGCGCGCCCGCGCGTGACAGCGACGCGCGATCGGCGACCGCGCCGGAGACGATCGTGCGAGGGCCGCACTGGAACGCGTGGACGACGGCGCCCCGCGCGCCGCGTGGGATCGACTGCAGGACGCGCGGCTCGCGGCGCACCGCGGCGGTGATGCGGGATCGCGCGCGCGCGCCAGGTTCGGACGCGGCGTCGATCGCGCGCAGCGCGCTGCCGACGAGCATCGGTCCGGGGCTCGCCTCGACGAAGCGCTCCGCCTCGCGCGCGTCGGACGTGATCACCATGCGCGGCCGCGAGAACCCCGACCGCGCGAGCGCGTCGAGCGCGCGCCGGCTCGTGACGAGCGGGCGGGAGTCGATCGACGGATCGATCCGATTCCGCACGAGGCATCCCGAGTCGGACAGCTCGTCGAAGAGCGCGCGCAGCAGCGCGTGCACCTCGGAGCCGACGTAGAGGCGATCCGCGCGCGGCGTGCGCTCGCCGCGATAGTCGAAGATCCGCCCGACGTGGACCGCGCCGAGGCGGTCGAGCGCGACCGCAGCGCTCCCGACGCGGAGCGCGCTGCTCGCGAGGTCGCCGGGCCGCCAGGTGATGCGCGCGGCGCCCGCGAGATCGCGCGGGTCGAGCGCGACGACTTGGCGGCCGAGTCGGCGCAGAGCGCGCGCGATGCGGCGCGCGAGGCGATCCTCGCGGCTCGCGACGATCAACGCGACGTCCCGGCGCTTGCGGTTCTTGGGCGCTCGCATGGCCGGGACTCTATCGGCCGTCGTCGCTCGATCCCTTCACCGACCGCACGTCGTGCGCCCCCTGGAACGCGAGCGCCTTCACGAGCGACCACGCTCGCGTCGCGGCGAGCCGGGCCCGCGCGATCGTGCCGGGCATGCGCTCCGGATCGGCGCCGAGCTCGAGGAGATCCGCGTCGCGCGGGAACGCGAAGCGCGACATCTCGAGGAGGCGCGCACGCAGGGTCGGCGCGCACCACCAGCGCAGCAGGTTGCGGTATCCGCCGAAATCGAGTGCGCGGCGCGTCAGGCAGGTGCCGCGCGGATCGAGGCGAAGGATGCACGCGCGCGGGAACGGCTCCGGCGCGACCGACTGCTCGATCGCTTCGGCTTCGCGCCGCCCGGTGACTTCCCGCATCACGACGAGGAGCGCCCACAATGACGGTCCGACGCCCGCGTCGCGCGCGCGCCGGGCGAGCGCCGCGGCATCGAAGCGCTCCGCCCGCGCGAGCAGCGCGGCGTCGAACACGTGGCGCAGGTCGGAGAACGACGCCTCCATCGCTTGCGCGGCGGCGTGCAGCAGGAGGTCGCCCGGCTCGGGCGCGCGCACGGCGACGCCGGCGATGGCGACGTCGCGCGCGCGCACGCGGATCCCGTCGAGGTCGAAGCGCACGAAGTCCCCGGGCCGCGTGAGATCCCAATGCAGCTCGACGACGACGCC
>CAZBOK010000525.1:0-3001 GCA_964493525.1 uncultured Phycisphaeraceae bacterium
CCCCGCTACGAGCCCGCGCAGGTCGAGGGCCGCATCTACGCGTTCTGGGAATCGCGCCAGGCGTTCCGCGCGCAGGTCGACCGCACGAAGACGCCGTTCACGATCGTCATCCCGCCGCCGAACGTGACCGGCGCGCTCCACATGGGGCACGGCCTCAACAACACGATCCAAGACGTGATGACGCGCTTCGAGCGCAAGCGCGGCAAGGCGGCGCTGTGGCTGCCCGGCACCGACCACGCCGGCATCGCGACGCAGAACGTCGTCGAGAAGGAGCTGAAGAAGACCGGCAAGCGCCGCCAGGACCTCGGCCGCGAGAAGTTCGTCGAGAAGGTGTGGGCGTGGAAGGAGGAGTACGGCGGCCGCATCCTGAACCAGTTGAAGCGCATGGGCTGCTCGTGCGACTGGAGCCGCACGCGCTTCACGCTCGACCCGGGCCTCGCGCGCGCCGTGCGCGTCAACTTCAAGCGGCTGTTCGACGAGGGCCTGATCTTCCGCGGCAAGCGCATCATCAACTGGTGCCCGCGCTGCGAGACCGCGCTCGCCGAGGACGAAGTCGAGAAGCCGGAGCGCGACGGCAGCCTGTGGCACATCAAGTACCCCGTCGTCGGGATGGCCGGCCGTTTCGTGACCGTCGCGACCACGCGGCCCGAGACGATGCTCGGCGACCTCGGCGTCGCGGTGCATCCGGACGATCCGCGCTACGCCGACTTGAAGGGCAAGCAGCTGGTGCTGCCGCTGATGCAGCGCGAGATCCCGATCGTGTTCGACTCCGCGGTCGAGAAGGAGTTCGGCACCGGCGCGGTGAAGGTGACGCCGTCGCACGACCCGAACGACTTCGAGATCGGGCAGCGCCACCACCTCGGCCTCCTGCGCGTGCTCGACGACCGCGCGGTCGTGAACGAGCACGGCGGTGCGTACCGCGGCATGCGGCGCGAGGACGCGCGCAAGAAGATCGTCGCCGACCTCGAAGCGCAGGGCCTGCTCGAGAAGGTCGACAAGCACCGCCACGCCGTCGGCCAGTGCTATCGCTGCGACACGATCGTGGAGCCGATCGAGTCCGAGCAGTGGTTCGTGAAGATGCGCCCGCTCGCCGACATGGCGCTCGCCGCGCTCGATCGCGGTGAGCCGCGCTTCCATCCGGAGCGCTGGGCGAACTTCTACCGCTCGTGGCTCGTCGACGTGCGCGACTGGTGCATCTCGCGGCAGTTGTGGTGGGGCCACCGCATCCCGGTGTTCACCTGCGGCAACGGCCATCGGTTCGCGACGGAGAACGAAGCCCCGGCGAAGTGCGACGTGTGCTCGGACACGAAGCTCACGCAGGACGAGGACGTGCTCGACACCTGGTTCAGCTCGGCGCTCTGGCCGTTCTCGACGCTCGGCTGGCCCGACGACACCGACGACCTGCGGTTCTTCTATCCGACCAGCACGCTCGTCACCGACCGCGGCATCATCTTCTTCTGGGTCGCGCGCATGGTGATGATGGGGCTCAAGAACCTCGGCAAGACTCCGTTCGCCGACGTGAACATCACGAGCACCGTGCTCGACGAGCAGGGCCGCAAGATGTCGAAGTCGCTCGGCAACGGCATCGATCCGATCGAGGTGATCGAGGAGTACGGCGCCGACGCGATGCGCTACTCGCTGCTCGACCTCACGGTCGAGGGCCAGGACACGAAGCTGAGCAAGACGAAGTTCGAGAAGGGCAGGAACTTCGCCAACAAGATCTGGAACGCCGCGCGCTTCGCGTCGCTGAAGGTCGGCGACGGCGCCGTCGCGAAGCCGGCGAGCTTCGAGCACCTCGAGGACCGCTGGATCCTCTCGCGACTGCACGCGAACGCGGCGCTGATCACCGAGTGCCTCGGCGACTTCCGGCTGAACGAAGCCGTGCGCGCGATGTACGCGTTCCTGTGGAACGACTTCTGTGACTGGTACCTCGAGATCGCCAAGGGCCGGCTCGAGCCGACGGCGAGCGCGCCGAGCCGCGAAGCCGCGCGCTTCGTGACGGCGACCGTGCTGAAGACGGCGATGCACCTGATCCATCCGGTGATGCCGTATCTCTCGGAAGAGCTGTGGCGCCATTTCCGCGCGCGACAGTGGTTCGCGAACCTCGACGAGGCGTTGATCACGGCGGCATGGCCCGATGCGAAGGAGATCCCGAGCGACGCGGACGCGGACCGCCGACTCGCGCAGCTCCAGGACATCGTGACCGGCCTGAGGAACGCGCGCGCGCGCAACGGCGTCGACCTGAACAAGGTGGTCGCGGTGACCGTGAATGCGCCGAGCGCCGAAGCGAAGGCGACGCTCGATCAAGGCAAGGAGTGGATCGAGAAGCTCGGCAAGTGCACGTTGACCGCCGCGATCGGCGCGCAGCGTCCGCCGGATTCCGACGTCGAGGTGGTCGGCGCGACGGAAGTGTTCCTCTCGCTCGCGGGCCTCATCGACAAGGACAAGCAAAGGCAGAACCTCGAGAAGGCGCTCGCCCGCGTCGAAGGCGCGCTCGTCGGCCTCGAGAAGAAGCTCGGCAACGCCGACTTCCGAGCGAAGGCGCCGCCCGAAGTGATCGCGAGCGAGGAGAAGCGGAAAGGCGAGCTGCAGGCGGAGCGCGACAAGCTGCGGGGGAATCTGGCGGCGTTGTAGTGGGCGTCCGGCGCGGAAAGGCGATGCGATGATCGACTGGTACTACCACCGCAAGCACTGAACGGGCTGCGAGCGCGCCGACGAGTTCGTCGGCCATCACAAGATCGCGGCGCGTGAGATCGTCGATGCGCGGAGCATCAAGTTCGACGCCGCGGCGCTGCGCGCGCTGTTCGCGCGCGGCACGAAGCTCGTCGCCGGCAAGGGCAAGCGCTTCACGACGTTCGACCTGCGTGCGAAGCCCATCGACTGGAAGGCGATCGAGGCCGCGGTGCTCGGTCCCTCCGGAACGCTGCGCGCGCCGACGATCCGCGTCGGGACGACGTTCTACGTCGGGTTTTCGCCGGACGCGTGGAGTGCGCTGGTCGGG
>CAZBOK010000526.1:0-2989 GCA_964493525.1 uncultured Phycisphaeraceae bacterium
AACGCCGCGCGCGGCCACGCGCGGTCGGACGTGTACTCGAGGAACTCGCGCGTCGGGTCGACCCACTCGCCCGCCCGCTGCGCGAGACGATCGACCGGCAGCACGCGCAGCACCACCGCGAACACGGCGAGCGCGGCGCCGCCCGCGAGCAGGAGCCACGCCGCGCGCCGCGCTTTCTGCGAATCGGCGACGATGCGCTCGAACCCGATCGCCCCGAGCGCGGCGAGCGGCAGCGCGACGAGGATCAGCGCGCGCTTCGCGTTGCCGCCCGAGGCCGCGACGAACGCGGCGTGCAGCGACGCGAGGCCCGGCAGGCGCACGGCGAGCAGGAAGCCGACGGCGATCAACACGGCGAGCGCGCGCACCACGGGATCGCGCCGCGCCGAGATCAGCGCGAACAGCGCGAGAGCGAGCACGATGCCGCCCGGCCAGAACGTGTTCTCGAGGAGGTTCTCCTGCACGTCCGGCCCGAGCAGGCGGCGGTGCGGCAGATACTCCTGCTGCACGACGGGCAAGCGGTCGCGATCGACCGGGTTGCCGAAGAACTCCGGCAAGACGAGGCCGACCAGCGCGGCCGGCTTGAGCGCGCGCTCCGCCAGCGCGTGCGGATCGACCCACTCGGCGCGGACCGACTCCGCGCGCCACGCCGCGACCGGCAGGAGCTGCACCGCCGCGAGCGCGCCGCCGAGCGCGCCGCCGGCGGCGAATGCGACGCAGGCGACGACCCGCCGCGTCGGATCGACCGTGCGCAGCCGCAGCGCGAACCACAACGCCGCGGCAAGCGCCTCGATCACCGCGAACTGCGGGAAGCCGGCGAGGAACGCAGAACCGACGACGAGCGCGAGGAACGCGACGCGGCGCGGCGTCGCGCCGAGCAGCAGACGATCGACCGCGAGCAGGTGCGCGAAGAACCACGATGCCGCGAACAGCGCGCACGGCAGGTGGAAGCGCACCATGAGGAACCCCGACGCCGCGGTCGCGACCCCGCACGCGAGTGCGGTCGAGCGGCGCTTGCCGAGGTTCACCGCCCACGCGAAGGCGAACGCGCCGGCGAGGAAGAGATGTAAGACCGTGAGCCACGCGAGGCCGCGCAGCGAATCGCCGAACACGAGGAGCAGGTTCGGCGGATAGGCGGGCGGCACGCTCGAGTTGGCGAGGAACGACTGCCAGCAGAACGAGCGCGGATTCCAGCCGGGCAGCGCGCCGGAGCGGATCTCGCGCTTCAGCTCGAACGCCTGCGGCGCGATGTAACCGTTGATGTCGGACGTGACGAGGTTCGCCGGTCGGAGGAGGACGTCGTCCGGCGCCGCGTACTGGAACGGCGGCGAGATCGGCAGCCGCGTGTCGAACGCGAGCATGCATCGATCGCCGACGAGCGCGCCGGAGAACGGCGCCGCGATCGCCACGAAGAGGACGGCGAGACACGCGAGGTTCCCCCGCCGCGCCGCCCGGGTCGACTCGGACTCGGTCACGCGCGAATGGTATCGTCCCGCGCTTTGGATCGAGGAGCGTTCCCATCGACGGTCGCGACGATCCGCCGCCGAAGTCGTTGCGCGCGACGTTCACGGACGGCGGCGCCGCTCTGATCGCGCTCTTGTGCGTCGCGCTCGGGTTGCGCGCCGCGTGGCTCGTCGACTTCTTCCTGCACGATCCGTTCGCGTCGCTGCAGATCTCGGACGCCGCGCTGTACCAACGCTGGGCGGAGGCGATCCTCGGCGGCGACGTGCTCGGCCCCGCCGAGCCGTTCCATCATCCGCCGCTGTACCCGTACTTCGTCGCGGTCGTCTACGCGATCACCGGTCCGCACCCGATCGCGATCGCGATCGTGCAGTCGCTGATCGGCGTCGTCACCGTCTTCCTGACCTACGCGCTCGCGCGGCAGGTCGCGGGGCGCCGGCCCGCGCTGCTCGTCACGGCGCTCGCGCTGTTCTATCGACCGTTCCCGTTCTTCGAGAGCCGCCTCCTCGCGGAGAGCGTCGCGCTCGCGTGCACGACCGCGGCGCTCCGGCTCGCGGCGGCGCGACGCCCGGCCACGTCCGGCCTCTGGTTCGGACTCGGCGCCGCGCTGCGGCCGAACCAACTGCTCGCCGTGCTGTTCGCGACTCCGTTCTGGGCGAAGACGACGGAGCGCGGGAAGCGCGGCCGCGCGGTCGCGATCTTCCTCCTCTGCGCGTCGCTGCCGGTTCTGCCGATCTTCCTGCGCAACGTCATCCGCGGCGGCGAGCCGGTGCTCCTGTGCGACACCGGCGGCATCAACCTGTGGTTCGCGCACCAGCCGGACGCCGGCGTCACGTTCCGCGCCGTCGATCCGCGTTTCGGCGACGTCGAGTCGCAGCCGCAGGCTTCGAAGGCGATCGCGGAGGCGGCCGAGCGGCGGTCGCTCTCGTGGCGCGAGGTGTCCGGCCACTTCACCGGCCGCGCCCTCGACTTCGCGCTGTCGCATCCGGTCGAGGAGGCGAAGCGCGCGCTCTCCCGCATCGGCGCGTTCCTCTCCAACTTCGAGTACGAGATCATCTACCTGCCCGAAGCGGAGCTCGACACGGCGAAGACGCTGCGGATCTTCGCGCTGCCCGCGTCGCTCCTGCTCGGGCTCGGCGTCGCAGGGCTCGTGTTCGGCCTGCGGCGCGGGTCGGCGACCCGCGCGACGCTCGCGCTCCACGCGGCGTTCGTGCTGTCGCAGCTCGTGACGGTCGTCGTGTTCTTCGAGTACAGCCGGTTCCGCATCGCGGCGATGCCGCCGTTGCTCGCGGCGGGCGCGGTGTTCTGCGAAGCGCTCGCGCGACGTGCGCAACGGACCGATGCGCGGCGGCTCGCGATCGCGGGCGGCGCGGGCGTCGCCACGTTCGCGGCGGGCTTCCTGCCGACTCCGCGCGACGCCGACGAGCAGCTCGCGAACGGGCACGTCGCGCTCGCCGACGCGTGGCGGAGGCGCGGCGAGGACGGCGACGTCGACCGCGCGCTCGCGGAGTTCGCGCGCGCGGAAGCCGTC
>CAZBOK010000527.1:0-2972 GCA_964493525.1 uncultured Phycisphaeraceae bacterium
GCCGTCGCGTCGCGGTGATGCGCGCCGCGTTCTTCCGCTCGCCGCGAGCGGTCGCGCTACCGCCCGCTCCGCTCATGCGGCGCGTCGCGCACACCGACCTCGACTACATCTTCACGGCCGGCGGCATGAAGGCGTGCTCCGACCTCGCGGGCGCGCTGCGCCTGCACCTGCCGGCGTCGAAGATCCATCGCGTCCTCGATTGGGGCTCCGGCTGCGCCGGCACCTGCCGGCGTCGAAGATCCATCGCGTCCTCGATTGGGGCTCCGGCTGCGCGCGCGTGACCCGTTACCTGCCGATCGCGTTGCCGGGCGCCGACGTCGACGGCGCCGACATCGATGCCGAAGCGGTGCGCTGGAGCGCGGAGCACTTCCCCGAAGCGTGCTTCCACGTCTGCGGCGTCGACCCGCCGCTGCCGTTTCCCGCCGGCTCGTTCGACGCCGTGCTCGGCGGATCGGTCTTCACGCACCTGCCGCGCGGTCATCAGGCGACGTGGCTCGCGGAGCTGCACCGCGTGCTCGCGCCCGGCGGCGTCGCGGTGGTCACCACGCTCGGCGACTTCGCGGTGCGGCATCGCATGCAGCACGCGCCGCCCGGCCTCGCGCGCGAAGGGATCGACGACTCCGAGCAGGATCCGACGCTCGCGGGCGTCGCGCCGGCGGGCTTCTATCGCGCGACCTACCAGACCCGCGCGTGGACCGAGCGCGAGTGGTCGCGGACGTTCAACGTGCTCGAGTTCGAGGCCGGCGGGTACTCGTGCATCCAGGACGTCTGGGTGCTGCGGCGGAGATGATCCGTCCGCGCCGCCGCGTCGGCGTCGTCGCTCGGTCACGGCTTCGCGACGAAGATCTGCTCCGCGATCGATGCGCCGTCGAGGAGGAGCTGCGATCCGCTCGCGAACGCGAAGCGCTTTCCGTTGCCGGAGAGCGTGGGGAACTCGAGGCTGTCCTGCAGTCCGATGTAGTCGCCGTTGGTCACGGTCTTCGCGTGGCCGACGCCGGTCTTGCGATCGATGATCGAGCACCACTCGACGGAGATCATCGACGGCGGCGGGAGCATGCCGGAGAGTCCGACCAGGATCTTGCGACCGTTGCCCGAGATCGCGAGCGAGAGCGGGCTGCTCGCCGGCTCGACGTACGGGACCGTGAGGCGCTTCGTCTTCCCGAGCGCGCGATCGGTCACGAAGAGCGCGAGTCCCGACGGCGTCGGGCTCTTCAGCAGGTTGGTCGCGGCGGAGATGAACGCGACGTAGCGTCCGTTCGCGGAGACGCTCGGCAGCATCGTGCCGCCGTTCGCCGGCTCGCCGTGCGCGCCCGGCGCGACGAGCGTCGTCTTGCGGCGCTTCATGTCGCGCAGGAACGCGTTCACGTTGTTCGTCGCGGCCTGCGCGAAGCCCATGTTGGCGGCGTCGGTGTAGAAGGAGACGAAGCGGCCGTTTCCGGAGATGTTCCCGATGACGCAGATCTCGTCCGGGTCCTCGCCGTTCGCGCCGTAGCACGCGCGCTCGACCTCGCCCGTCTTCGCGGTCCAGCGGTATGCGAACAATCTCGTGGAGAGCGCGTCCGGCAGGTTCGACGCGTTGCTCGCGAACGCGACCGCGTCGCCGTCATCGGAGATCGAGAGCCATCGGCAGTCCTGGTTCGCCGGCGCGTCGATCAGGCTGTTCGAGATGCGTCGCACTTCGCCGGTCACCAGGTTCTTCCAGAACACCTGCGTGTGCGAATTCACCGCGCCGTCGAGGTTCGTGGCGCGCGATGCGAACGCGACGCGCTTCCCGTTCGCGGAGATGACGGGCTGCTCGCAGTTCGCGTTCGCCAGCGCGCCGTCGGCGTTCAGCGAGACGATCTTCAGCGCACCGGTCTTCGTGTCCTTGCGGACGATCTGCACCTTCCCGTTCGCCGTGACGCCGGGGAGCAGGTTCGGCGAGGACGTCATGAACGCGACGTAGCGGCCGGACTTCGAGAGCGACGGGAGCAGCGAGTAGGTCGCACCCGCGGCGCCTTGCGCGTCCTTCGAGACGAGCTTCACGTTGTTCGCGTCGACCGTGCCGGGCGTCCCGGCGGGCAGGCACACGAGGAGGGAGATCGCGAGGTTCAAGAGCATGGGTCCGACTCCGAAAGTCGGCGCGCCCCGCGCCGATGGAGCCAGATCCGAGGGTGGTCCGAACCGTCTCGCGGTCTCCGGAAAACAATTGGTGGCGGCGCCCGCCGCCGCCCGGAAGCCCCCGGCCACCGGCGCGATCCCGCCCGGAGAATTGCCCTCGCGGCGGCGCGCCGGCCCCCGGTAGAACGCCGGTCCGTTTCGGAAACCTCGTGCCCGACGCTCCGCCGACCCCCGTGAATCCGCTCCGCCGGCTCTTCCTCGTCGAGCCGGGCGAAGGCCGCATCGTCCTGATCGCCGCGCTGTTCCACTTCCTCGTGCTCGGCGTCAACTCGATGCTGACGCCGCTGCGCGACACGATGGGGATCGAAGCGGACGTCGATCTCCTCCCGCGGCTGACGTGGGGCACGCTCGCCGCGATGCTCGTGATGAACCCGCTGTTCACCTGGCTGCTGATGCGGCTCGGACGGCGGCGTCTCGCGCCGCTCGCGTACCACTTCGGCGCGGTCTGCCTCGTCGCGGCCGGCATCGTGTTCCTGCGCCTGGTGCCGAAGGAACATCCGTGGGTCGCGCGCGCGTTCTACCTCTGGGTCAGCGTCTTCAACCTCTTCTTCGTGTCGCTGTTCTGGTCGGTGATGGCCGACTCCTTCAGCGAGAAGCAGGGGCGGCGTCTGTTCGCGATGATCGGCGCCGCGGGAACCGTCGGCGGCATCGCGGGCGCCGCCGCGGCGAAGGCGTTCAGCGTCGGCGTCGGATTCCAGTGGAGCGCGATCACGGCCGCGGTCGGCCTCGAGCTCGCGGCATGGATCGTCGTCCTGTTCCAGTCCGTCGCCGCGCCGGCGCCGGCGACGCCCGGGTCGCTCGCGGCGCCGCCC
>CAZBOK010000528.1:0-2963 GCA_964493525.1 uncultured Phycisphaeraceae bacterium
CAGCACGAGTGCCTCATTCGGCGGCTCGCCGTCGGATGAGGCACTCGTGCTGGTGCTGAATCGCGTCGAGAACGGGCGCGTGGTCGATCGCGCATGCGGTCAGGCGGTGGTCGCGGGCGACGGGACGTTCACGATCGACGGGCTCGGCGCGGGATCGTTCGAGATCGTGCTCGCCGACTACTGCCTCGCCGGTGCCGACGCATTCCCATTCGAGCGCGCGAGCGCGACGCAGTCGCAGGATCTCGGCGAGATCCGCGCCGATCCGTGCGCGCTCCGAGCCGCCGGGCGTTGCGTCGACTCGGCGGGCACGCCGCTCGCCGGCGGCACGATCACGATCGGGTCGACCTCGTGTCCGATCGCGTCGGACGGCACCTTCACGCATGGGATCTGCGCGCCGCGCACGTTCGACCTCCGCGTCGTGTGGACCGACCCGGCCGAGCCCGGCGACACGCTCTCGGCGCGGATGCAGAACGTCGTGGTCCGTCCCGACGCGCCGCTCGACGTGCGAGTGCCCCGCACCGGGCTCCTGTTCCGGTTCGTGCGCGATGGCAAGCCGCTCGCCGTCGGTCGCCGCGCGTCGGTGCGCATCGAGCGCGCCGACGGAGGCACTTCGTCGATCTCCGTCGATGACGTCGGAACTTGCCTGCGCCTGCAAGACAGCGCGACGTGGACCGAATCGGAGGTCGTGAACTGCACGGTCACCATCCCGGGATTCCAGCCGGCGACGGTCCAGGTCGCGATCGACGGGACGCTCGCGACGGCGGAGAAGATCGTGCCGGTCGAACTGCACGAGTGATCGCGGCTTGCCGAGATCGCCGCCGGTTCCGTAGTCTCCGCGCCCCGATGGAATTCAAGACCACTGCCCTCCCCGGCGTCCTCGTCGTCGTGCCGGACGTCTTCACCGACCCGCGCGGCTTCTTCTTCGAGAGCTACAACTTCGAGAAGTACCGCAGGGGCGGCATCGAGATGCCGTTCGTCCAGGACAATCACTCGCGATCCTCGCGCGGGACGCTGCGCGGACTGCACGCGCAGTGGAGGAAGCCGCAGGGGAAGCTCGTGCGCGTGCTGCAGGGCGAGGTGTTCGACGTGGCGGTCGACGCGCGGCGCTCGTCGCCGACGTTCGGCAAGTGGGTCGGCGTCACGCTCTCCGCCGAGAACCGCCACCAGATCTGGGTGCCGCCGGGGTTCGTGCACGGATTCTGCGTGACGTCCGAGACCGCCGAAGTCGAATACAAGTGCACCGACGTGTACGACCCGGGCGGAGAGCTCACGGTGATCTGGAACGACCCCGCGATCGGCGTGAAGTGGCCGGTCGATCAGCCGCTGCTCTCGGCGAAGGACCTCGCGGGCAAACCGCTCGCCGCGTGGGCCGCGCAGTTGCCGGCCTGACGCGGCCGACACGCCTCAAGTCCGCCGGGCCGGGGCGACGAAGCGAAGTCGCATGTCGTCCGCCGCACCCGTCTCCGCCGAGCCGCGCTGCATCCAGTGCGCGCATTTCCAGGTGACGTGGGATCCGGCGGCGCCGCGCGGCTGCCGCTGGTTCGGGTTCAAGACGCCGGAGATCCCCTCGGTCGTCGTCCAGCGTGAATCCGGCCGGCCGTGCATCGCCTACGCGCCGAAGACTTCCGCGAAACAGGGCCAATGACTGGGCGCCGCGCGCCGTTCTGCGCGGCATTCGCGATCGCGCTCGATGGAGTCCTCGCATGTCGGCCCTCGGAGCAGTCCTCGGGTTCGCGCTGCCGCTGCTTCCCGTCGGCGACGGAGCGCGCCCGGACGCGCCGGCGTTCTCGGGGCGCGTGCTCGATGAATCGACGCGCGCGCCGATCGAGGGCGCGGAGATCCTCGTGTTCTTCGGTTCCGCCGATGACCGCGGCGGCGGGCGCGCGGGGCGCACGACCGCGGACGCGCGCGCGACGTCGGGTGCGGACGGCTCGTTCGCGATCGACTTCGATCGATCGGTGCGCTGGTTCGACTGCGTCGTGCGCGCTCCGCGCAAGTCGCTGCGCGAGTACGACCGCTGGGGCCGCGGCAGCCGGCTCGATGTCCTGCTGTGGGATTCGCTGGTCGTCACGGGGCGGGTGACCGCGGCGGACGGTGCGCCGGTCGGCGGCGCGCGCGTCGAGATCGAGAGCCCGCACGACGAATTCGACGGGCCGAAGTCGGCGACGGCCGACGCGGACGGCCGTTACCGCGTCGACGACGTGCCGATCGACCCGCGCGGGATGCGCGTCACCTCGGCGGACGGGCTGCGCGTCACGGCGGTGCCGTTCCGCGGGCCGTCGCCGCCCGCCGCGACGCGCGACGTCGTGATCGACGAGGGCGCGCGCGTGTTCGTGCACGTGGTCGACGCGGAGCGCCGACCGATCGCCGGCGCGACCGTGTACGCGTGGACTCCCGAGTCTCCGCTCGGCGACGCGTTGCGGATGAACGGCGCGCCGGTCGGGATGATCGGCTCGACCAATGCCGACGGGGAGTTCGCACTGCCGCACGTCGCGCCGCAGGAACTGCGACTCGCCGCGATCGCGGGCGGGCACGCGGCGGCCGAAACGCGCGTCGATCAGACGCGGACGCACGGCGCGATCGACGTCGAGCTGATGCTGCCGCGCGAAGCGAGCGCGACGTGCATCGTGAACGATGCTCGCGGCAAGCCCGCGACCGACGCGCGCGTCGAGGCATGGTGGTTCACGCCCGACGAAGGCATGCAGCCGTTCGCCGACGTGCGCGCGCTCGACGTCGTGCCGACGGCGGCGCCGGAGAATGCGTTCGCGTTCGCCGCGACTCCCGACGCAGAGGGTCGGGTTCGATTGACCGGCCTGCCGCCCTTGCCGCGCGGGCGCCTGTTCGCGACGACCGCCGACGGACGGCGCGCGGACCTCGCCCTGCCCGACCTCGAGCCGGGGGACGCGGTCGACGCCGGGGCGGTCGCGCTCGATCGCATCGTGCGGTTCACGGGGCGATTGCTC
>CAZBOK010000529.1:0-2957 GCA_964493525.1 uncultured Phycisphaeraceae bacterium
CCGATCTGCAGGTACACGCCGGCGAGGTTCGACATCGAGCCGAACAGCTCGCGACGGTTCAGCACCGCGGTCGGATCGTTCTTCAGCACTTCGCGCTGTAGGTCGATCGCGCGCTGGAACAGCGGCAATGAATCGGCGGCGCGGTTCGCTCCCTTCAGGATCTGCGCGAGGTTGTTCGCGACCAACGCGAGCTTGCGGCGGTTGTCGTCCGTCGGCTCGTCGCGGACGACGCTCTCGAGCAGGTCGATCGATTCGCGCATCTTCGCGACGGCGTCGTCGACGTTGCCGGATCCGGCGTCGAGCATCGCGATCCCGGAGAGCGAGCCGGCGAGCCCGCGACGCGACCAGATGTCGCCGGGCGCGAGCTTGGCGCCGCGTCGATTCAGCTCGAGCGCGTGCTCGGCATCCGCGCGTGCTTTCGCGCTCTCGCCCTTGATCGAATAGAAGCTCGCGCGAGCGGCGTAGCAGTCGGCGAGCTCGAACCACGGCGTCGGCGAGTTCGCGCCGATGCTCTCGAGCACGCCTTCGCCGATCTCGATCGCTTTCTCGAAGGAACCGAACGACGCATCGACGTCGCCGATTTCCTGACAGACCATCCCGAGCGTGCGGTACGCGAACGCCGTCTCGATCGCGACTCGCACGTTGCCCGGGTTGCCGTCGAGCAGCGACTGGTACCAATCGCGGGCGTCCTCGAGCAGTGCGCGACGCACGGTCTCGGTGCCGGGGATGTGGCGCAGGGTGTCGCTCGCGACGCGGTGGACCATCGAGTCGACGGCGCCCACCGCTTTCGCGAGGTTCGCCTCGGCGCGGTCGCGTTCGTGGCGGGAGTTCTCCGCCTCCGCGGTGATGCGCCGGTTCGCGGCGCGCTCCTGCACGAAGAACAACGTCGGCACGCCGAACACGAGCAACGCCGCGAGCGCGAGCGCGACGCTCCCGGTCGGGTGGCGCCGCACGAAGCGACGCACGCGGAGCGCGACGCCGGGTGGGCGGGCGGTGATCGGGCGCGAATCGATGAGGTTCGCCAGGTCGGCCGCGAACGCGACGGCGGACGGGTAGCGCCGCGTCGGGTCTTTCTCGATCGCGACCTGACAGACGACCTCGGCGTCGCTCGGCACCGCCGGGTTGAACGTGCGCGGCGACTTCGGCTGCGCTGTTCTCACGTCGTGGCGCAGCTCTTCGGCGCGGCTCGCATCGAACGGCACGCGCAGCGTGAACATCTCGTACAGCGTCGCGCCGAGCGAGTAAACGTCGCTGCGTTCGTCGGCGGCGCTCGCGTCGTCGAACTGCTCCGGAGACATGTAGGCGAGCGAGCCGAGCCGGATGCCGGAGCGCGTGATGCGGCTCATGCCTTCGCCCGCCGCGAGGCCGAAGTCGAACAGCAGCACGCGCCCGTCCGGCGTGACCATCACGTTGCTCGGCTTCAAGTCGCGGTGCAGGACGCCGCGTTCGTGCGCGTGCTCGAGCGCGAGCGCGACCTCGCGAATGATGCGGATGCTCGCCGCCACCCACGAGCCGCCGAACAGCCGTGACGATGCGTCGCTCGTCTTCGACGACTTCGCGGGTTCCGCCGGGCTCGCGCCGGGCGCGGGTCCGCGACTGGCGACGATGTCCACCACCGCCTGTTCGAGGTCGTGCCCGGTGAGCGTGCGCGGTTCGCGCCCCGCGACCGCGTGGATCACTTCCGCGAGCGTCGCGCCGTGCACCGGCTCCATCGCGAAGAACGGGATGCCGTTCTCCTCGCCGACGACGTGCACCTGCACGATGCCCGGGTGATGGAGGCGCGCGACCGACTCGACCTCGCGGCGGAACCGTTCGCGCGCGCGCGGGAAATAGAGGTTCTCGGGGCGGATCAACTTGAGCGCGACGACGCGCTGCAGGCTTTCCTGCATCGCGAGGTAGACGACGCCCATGCCGCCGGCGCCGAGGCGCTCGAGCAGCCGGAATTCGCCGAGTCGCTCCGGGATCTTCCCGTCTTCCGGTGCGGCGTCCGGATCGTCGAGGAGCCCGGCTTCCGCGAGCGCGGCGATGCGGCGGCGCAGCGCGGACGCGTGCTGCGGGTGCTCCTTGCACATCTCGTCGATGGCGGAGGGGCCGTGCGACTCGTGGCGCGCCAGGCACTCGGCGACGAGATCGTTCAAGTCGGCGGATCGGTTCGGGGTCGGCTCGCCCATGCATCGCGAGTCTCGCGGGTCTCGCGGCGGGATTGTATCGGGCTACGATCGGCGGCGATGTCCCGCGAAGAGTCCGGAGAACTCCTCGACCGGTTCTCGAACGGCGATGCCGGCGCGCTCGATCGATTGATCGCGCTGCATCTGCCGGCGCTGCGCGCGTTCGTGCGCGTCCGTTGCGGCCCGCGGCTGCGCGCGAAGGAATCCGCCGGCGATCTCGTGCAGTCGGTGTGCCGCGAGTTGCTCGAGGACGCGGGGAAGTTCCGCCATCAGGGCGAAGGCGCGTTCAAGGCGTGGCTGTTCGCCGCGGCCGCGCGAAAGGTGGCCGACCGCGCCGACTACTGGCAGGCCGCGAAACGCGACCCGGAGCGCGAGGTGCCGATCGCACACGACCGCTCGACCGCGCGCGGCGGCGACCTCGAGTTGCTCGCCATCTGGAAGCGAAGCTGCTCGCCGAGCCAGGCCTTGATGGCGCGCGAAGCGATCGCCGCGATCGAGACCGCGCTCGACGAGCTGCCGGATGACTACCGCGAGGCGATCCTCCTCTCGCGCGTCGTCGGCCTCTCGCGCGCGGAGGTCGCGACGGCGATGGGCAAGACCGAGGACTCGGTGCGCCACCTCCTGTTTCGCGGCCTCGCGCGCCTCAGCGAGAAGCTCGACGGCGTCGAGAGTTGATCGCGATCACTCCGTCGTGATGCGCAAGCGCTGCGACGCGATGAACCCGCGCACCGACTGCGGATCGGCGCCGAACGCCTGCATGTAGAAGGTGGTCGGCGGGATCGTGAGCGG
>CAZBOK010000530.1:0-2945 GCA_964493525.1 uncultured Phycisphaeraceae bacterium
GGCGGCGGCGTCCGCAACTCGCTGTCGCGCGCGATCCCGGAGTACGGACTCGAGGAAGGTGCGCTCTGGCGTCACTCGGTCGCGGCAGCGTTCGCCGCGGAGTTGATCCGCCAGACGGTGCGGAAGGTGCACGTGCCCGAGGAGGCGTACGCGGCGGCGCTGCTGCACGACATCGGCAAGCTCGTGCTCGCGCGCTTCCTGCCCCGCGACATGCGCGAACCGCTCGCCCGCGCGCGCGGCCGCGCGATTCCGCTGATCGAGGCGGAGACGCTCGTGCTCGGCGTTCACCACGGCGAGCTCGGCGAAGTGATCGCGCGGAAGTGGCGGTTGCCGCCGACGATCACGCTGCCGATTCGGCATTACCACAAGCCCACGGAGGCGACCGAGCTGCTCGCCGGCACGAACGACGGTTCGGTCGCGTCGGTCGTCTGCGATGTCGTCCACCTCGCCGACGCGGTCGCGCACGTCGCCCACCCGGACGACTGCGGCGACGAGCGCGGCGGCGAATTCGACATCGTCGCCGCCAACCGGCTCGGCCTCGACACGGACGACTTCGAGCGCATCACGAAGAAGACGCAGTACAAGTTCGAGGAGACGCTCGCGCTGTACGGGTAGCGGCCCGTCAGTGGGCGGCGGCTGAGACCACGCGGTCGACGAAGGCGCGCAGGTGCGCCTCGTACTCGACCGGAGCGTCGAGCCACACGTGCCCGTGGTCGGAGCCCTCGCGGATCCAGATCTCCTTCGTCCCTTGCGGTGCGGCGAGCGCTCCGAACACCTCGCGCGCTCCCGCCGGCGGCGTGCGCACGTCGTCGCCGCCGCCGATGATCAGCGACGGCAGGGTCGGCGCGAGGCGCGCGACCGCGTCGCCGGGACGGATGTGATCGAACGGCACGCCGGTGAACGTCTCCACGGCGAAGATCGTCAGAGCGCGCCACGGGTTCGGCAGCTCCATGCGTTCTTCGAGGAAGTGCCGCGCGGTGTCGTCCAGCGAAGCCATCGTCGAATCGAGCACGAGACCGTCGAGCCCGAACTCGCGCTCGACCGCGGGCGCGGCGATCGCCGTCGCCGCGGAGCCGAGGCTGACGCCGAACAGGACGAGCGGAACCTTCGGCCCGACCTGCTTCCGCAGCCAGCGCGCAGCGGCGACCACGTCCTTCGATTCGTCGCGGCCGAAGGTCGGCCGCGTGTGACCGCTGCGTCCGTGGTTGCGCAGCTCGAGGAGCAGCACGTCGCCGCCCAGCTCGCGAAACATCGCGCCGACCGGCTCGATCTCGAGCGCGCCGCGGAACAAGCCGTGCGCGAGCACGACCGCGAACCGCGGCGGGCTCGCGCGCGCCGCCACGTGGAAGGCGCGCAGGTTCACGCCGTCGTCCGAGTCGAAGTGCACCGCGCGCGCTTCGGCCTCCGCTTCGATCTGCGGATCGACGGTGGCCTTGCCGCGTCGCTCATCGTCGAGCGTGATGCGCGTCTGCGCGAGGATCGCGCCGTCCTTGCCGAGCCGCGGACCGCGGTAGCCGATCTCGTCGGGGCGCGTCTCGAACGACGTCGCGAACGACGTCACCAGGATCGGCTCGCCGACCAGGAAAAACAGCGGGACGAGGACGAGGTGGACGCGGCCGACGCGGCGCCAGTAGCCCGGACGGCGGCGGCCGAACGCGCGCGAGATGGCGAACCACACGATGCTCGCGGCGAGCGACGCGAGCGAAAGCGCGAGCCCCGCGGCAAGTACCAGCGCGACGCCGAAGGGCAGGAACGAGAGGAGTCGGATCAACGCGCGCATCGGGCGGCGCAGTGTATCGACGCCGAGATTTGCGCGCTCGCGGCGAAAGCCGTAAGACACGCCGCATGCGTCGACACCTGCCGGCCCGGTTCGCGTCGCTCCTCTCTCTGGTGCCCGCGCTGTTCGCGGCGACCGCTTGCTCGGTGCGCCTCGCGAACGCGCCGCCGCCCGCTGACCTGCTCACCGTCGCCGAGGCATCCGGGTTCAAAGCGACCGCGCACCACGCGGACGTCGTGCGGCTCTGCGATCGTCTCGCGCAGGTCTCGCCGCTGGTGCGCCGCGCTTCGCTCGGCACGTCGGGCGAAGGGCGCGACCTGCCGCTCCTGATCATCGCCGACCCGCCGGTGGCCAACCTCGCCGAGGCGAACGCCGCGCGCGCCGGCGGCAAGCTCGTGCTGTTCGCGTTCGCCGACATCCACGCGGGTGAAGTGTGCGGCAAGGAAGCGCTGCCGATGCTCGCGCGCGAGATCGTCACGGACCCCGACCGCGCCGATCACCGGCGGCTGCTGCGCGACGCCGTGCTCGTGTTCGCGCCGATCTACAACGCCGACGGCAACGAGCGCTTCGGAAGCAACGAGAAGAACCGCCCCGGACAGTACGGGCCGGAGCAGGGCATGGGCCGTCGCTCGAACGCGAAAGGCCTCGACCTCAATCGCGACTACATGAAGCTCGAGGCGCCCGAGACGCGCGCGATGGTGCGCTTCCTCGACGAGTGGGATCCGGACGTGGTGATCGACACGCACACGACCGACGGATCGTTCCATCGCTACCTCGTGACGTACGACGCGCCGCTCAACCCCGCGGGCGCGCGCGCGCCGCGCGAGTGGATGCGCGACGTCCTCCTCCCCGACATCACCAAGCGGTTGTTCGATCGCACCGGCTACCGCACGTTCTTCTACGGCAACTTCGATTCGGGCCACACTTCGTGGAGCACCTACTCGCACGAGCCGCGGTTCGGCGGCAACTACCACGGGCTGCGCGGGACGCCGTCGATCCTCTCGGAGGCGTACTCTTACGCGACGTTCGAGGACCGCGTGCTCGGCACGCTCGAGTTCGTCCGCGAGTGCCTCGACGACTGCGTCGCGAACAAGGCGACGCTCGCGCGCGTGAAGGCGGACGGACGCGCGGAGGTCGTCGCGGCCGGAAAGCTCGGCGGCGATCCGGT
>CAZBOK010000531.1:0-2943 GCA_964493525.1 uncultured Phycisphaeraceae bacterium
GTGCCCGAAGCGGATGACGTCGACGCCGCGACGACGGCCGCCGCGCGCGCGTTCGTCGCCGACGCCCGCGCGGAAGCCGCGCTCCCGGTTCCCGCCGCGCCGTTCTCGGTCACCGACCTCGCGGGCAACGCGTGGTCGCACCCTGAGGAGTCGCCGCGCGAGACGACGCTCGTGTTCGTGTCGGCCGCGTCGTGGGCGAAGCCCGCGCACGCGTTCGTGAAGCGGCTGACGTCGCTGCTCGAGGATCGTCCGCGCGCGACCGCGGAGCGCCGACTGTTGATCGTCTTCTCCCGGTGCGACCGCGCCGAAGTCGACGCGCTCCTCGGCGACGCGCCGCGCGCGGGAATCGTGCACGACGCCGACGGCTGGCTCGTCACGCAGTTCGACGCCGCCGACTTTCCGTCGGTGGTGCGGATCGGCGCGGACGGCAACATCGCGTCGCGCTGCACGGGGAACTCCGGAGCGACGCTCGACGCGGCGCTCGACGGGTTCGAGTGATCGAGGATCAGTGGTAGAGCAGGAACCCGCCGTCGACGGCGACGGCCGCGGGGAAGCTCCACGTCGCGACTCCGTTCGCGACGCGCCCCTTCGCATCGGTCGGCTTGCCGGCGGCGTCGAACACCTGCCACACGAGGTCGCCGCCCTTCTGCCAGCCCGCGCCCTCCGCCCACGCGACCAGCACGTTGCCCGCGGCGTCGACGGCGACCGACGGATACTTCTCGGCCGGCGCCTTCGTCGCGGACGGCGCACCGCTCGCGCCTGCGGTCTCGCGCGCGTGCGTCGAACCGGCGTCGATCGCGGCGAAGCGAACGCGCTCCTCCGCCTCCCACGCCGCGACGATGCCGTCCTCGCGCGGCGCGAACGCGATCGCGCTCATCGGACACTGCGGGAGCTTCCACTGGTCGAGCAGCGCGCCGTCGAACGACTTGCCGCCGTCGCGTGACGCGAGCAGCCAGAGGTCGCGGTTCACGGTCGACGTCGCGGCGCGATAGACGAGCCACAACGTGCCGTCGCCGGCGAACGCGCGCATCGCGCAACAACTGCACGCGCCCGTCGCGCGCGTCCACGCCGGCGCCTCCTTCGTGAACGACTTGCCGTCGTCGGTCGACCGCGCGATCCAGACCTGGCGATGCGCCTCGTCGTGATCTCCCGTCTTCCGCGTGCCGTGCCACGCGACCCACACGTTGCCGGCGTCGTCGGCCGCGACCGTGCCGCCGCCGTCGAGATCCGTCGTCACCTGCATCAGGTCGCGTGCCGGTTCGAACGCGGCGCCGGTGTCGTCGAGACGCGAGTACATCATCCCCGCCGCGCCGGCGCGGCCCGACCCGTTCCACGCCACGTGCACGCGGCCGTTCTTCCCGAGCGCCATCTGCCCGCCGCGGATCGTGCCGGTCGCGGCCGCGGTGCCGGACACGTCGTTCACGCGGAGCGGGGTCGAGAAGACCGCGGGGTCCTTGCGGTCGGGCGCGCCGCGGACCCAGTACAGCTCGCCCTTCGCGGGATCGCCGGTGAAGTAGAGGAGGTGCACGGCGCCGTCCTTCGCGACGACGGCCTGCGGTTCGATGCCGCCGTTCGGCGTCGCGAGCACGGTCACCTGCACGCCGGCGCGGGCGGATGCAATGAAGAGAAAGAGGACGAGCGTCGTCGTGCGGATCATGCGATGAGCGTCCGCGAGTCGGCGCGAGAACGCAAGGGGCCGCCGCGAAGTGCGACACTCGCTTGCGAACGCGCGGCTCGTCCCGGATCATTCCGGATCTTCCCGTTCCCGGAGGCCCCATGCGATTTTCCCGCGCGTTCGTCCTGTCGTCGCTCCTCGTCTGCACCTTCGCGGCCGCGCGGGCCGGCGTCGTCGCGAACGACATCGTCCAGGACTGGGGCATCCTGCGGAACGTGAAGTTCACCGACAAGAAACCGTCCGGCGACGTCGTGACGACGGTCACCGGCCCCGACGACCTGCAGTTCAAGGCCGGCCACGTCTGCTCGAACACCGGTCTCGTGAGCGGCGACGGCAAGTGGAAGTTCGACCCGGTCGCGAAGCGCTGGAGCGTGAACTTCACCGACGCGGCCGATCTCCACTACGCCCACTACGCGGGCAACGTGAACGTGCGGTCGTTCAAGCTGAAGGACATCCGCCTCTCGAACGGCAAGCTGAACATCGACGGCAAGGTGCGCGGCAAGTTCAAGTGCACCGACTCCGGCGTGAAGTTCATCACGAAGGTGAAGGGGACGTTCGCCGGCGGCGTGCCCGGCTGACGCGCGATCACTTCGCCGCGCGCTGCTCCGCCGTCGCGAGCAGGTCGCGGTAGAGCCGGTCGAACACGTAGGCGCCGAGTCCGAGTCCCTGCTCGATGAAGTAGCGGCGCGCGGGCGAGTCCCACGACGACTCGATCACCGCGAAGAACTCCTCCGCGTGGCGCTCGTCGATGTCGGCGTGCAGCTTGTAGTGGACCAGCGCACCCGCCTTGACCCAGCCGTGGCGCACGACGGCCTGCCCGATCGTCGCCGAGATCCCGGCGAACGCGTGCTCGATGATCCCCATGCAGGCGATCCCGACTTCCAGCTCATCGAGGACGCACGACGCGGTGAGCACGCTGTTGAACGCGCGCACCGCGGGCCACAGCGCGGCGTCGTCGAGCGCCTCGGGATCGCAGCCGATCGACCGCAGGAACGTGCGGAACGTGGTGTGGTGGAACCGCTGCTCGTGGAACTCGCCGTGCTCCTCGACGAGGTTCGCGAGCACGTCGAGACGATGGTGCGGGTCCGGGATGCGCCCGACGAGCGCCGCCATCGGCCGTGGGAAGAACGTGACCGCGAAGAAGAACTGCTCCTGCGTGCGGCGGAACCGGTCGAGCGTCATCGATCCGTCGACCAGCGAGCGGAGATACGGGTTGCCGTCGATGTCGCTCTGCCGCAGGAATTCGATCGCGCGCGCGGTCACGCGCG
>CAZBOK010000532.1:0-2932 GCA_964493525.1 uncultured Phycisphaeraceae bacterium
CCGCGGCGCGCGCCGTCGAGCACGAGCGTCTCGACCGCGGACTGCCGCGCGCGGATCGTCGCGACGTCGCGCAGCGGAGCGAGCAGCCAGTCGCGCACGCGCCGGGCGCCGAGCGCCGTCGTCGATTGATCGAGGATCCACAGCAGCGAGCCCTCGCGGCGCCCGTCGCGCGCGGTCTCCGTCAGCTCGAGACACGAGCGCGTGGCGCGATCGATCAGCAGGCGCTCGGAGTCGACGGCGAGGCGCGGCGGCCGCAGGTGCGCGAGCTGCGTCCGTTGCGTCTCTTCGAGGTAGCGCAGCGCGGCGCCCGCGGCGGCGACGGCGGGCGACGCATCGTCGAGGCCGAAGCCCTCGAGCGTGCGCACGCGGAACGACGTGAACAGCGCTTCCCGCGCCGACGTCGCCTCGAACTGCCAGTCCGGCCGGCGCGTGACGGCGGCGATGCCGGCGGACTTCGCGCGCTCCGCGAGCGCGGCGAGATCGGCGTCGCGATCATCCTCGGCGACCAGCAGCTCCGCGGCGGACAGTCGCGCGACGGCGTCCAACGCATCGGCGACGTCGGTCTCCTCGACGAGGAACTCGCCGGTCGACAGCTCGACGAACGCGAGCCCGGCGCGGCGCGCCCTGTTGGTCGAGTCCTTCGGCGGCGCGCCGAGGACGAGCGCGGCGAGGAAGTTCGAACGCGCGCGGTCGAGGAGATCGTCCTCGGTCAGCGTGCCCGCGGTGACGATGCGCGTGACGGCGCGGTCGATCACGCCGTCGGCGTCCTTCGGATCCTGCACCTGGTCGCAGATCGCGACGCGGTGGCCGAGAGCGACCAGCTTCTTCAGGTATTGGTCGACGCTTCGGACCGGCACGCCGGCCATCGGGATCGCGTTCTCGCCCTTGCTGCGCGACGTCAGCGCGAGGCCGAGCGCGCGCGACGCGACCTTCGCGTCGTCGAAGAACAACTCGAAGAAGTCGCCCATCCGGAAGAACAGCAGGTCGTGCGGATGGTCCTTCTTCCAGCGATGGTATTGCGCCATCGCGGGAGTTGCGGCGGAGACGTCACGCGTGTCGACGGGGGAGACCATGAGATCCCGGAACGCCCGCGGGCTCGCGAGCGGCCCGGGATCATAGTGCCCCGCGCGGAACGCTCAGAAGATCCAGATGCCCTCGCACCGGATGCCGAGCCGGTCCTCCCGGCCGCGCCGCGCCGCGCCGCGTTTCGTCCGAAATCTCGGCCCTGCTACCGTGGCCGTTCCGTCGCACCTTCCAGGATCCCTGCCATGTCGGTCATCGCTCTCGCGTTGCTCGTGTCCTGCATGCCGCCCGACGTCCCCGCGCCGATGCAGCGCGCGCTCGCCCTCGCCGACGCGGCGTCGATCCGCGCACGGTTGAAGTTCCTCTCCGACGACGTCTGCGAAGGCCGCGACCCCGGATCGCGCGGTTCGCGCATCGCCGCCCAATACCTTGTCGAGCAGATGAAAGAGATCGGCCTCGCGCCGGGGATGCCGGACGGCACCTGGTTCCAGCCCGTGCCGATGACGAGCATCGGGACCGACCTCGCGACGTCGACGGTGCGGTTGATCTCGAAGGGCGAGGCCTTCCCGATGACGTTCCGCGACGAGTTCGTCGCGACCGATGAATCGCAGGAGGAGCGCGCCGACGTCGACGTCGACGTCGTGTTTGTCGGCTACGGCATCGCGTCGAAGGCGCAGAACTGGGACGACTACAAAAGCGTCGACGTGCGCGGGAAGGTCCTGCTCATGCTCGTGAACGATCCGCCGTCCGATGACCCGAAGGTGTTCGGCGGCAAGGCGCTCACCTACTTCGGGCGATGGACCTACAAGTTCGAGGAGGCAGCGCGGCGCGGCGCGGTCGGCGCGATCCTCATGCATCGCGATTCGATGGCGGGGTACGACTGGAGCGTCGTCAAGAACTCGTGGGGGCGTCCGCGTCCGTACGTCACCGGTGAAACCGACGCGCGCTTGAAGATGGCGGCGTGGATCTCCGAGCCGCGCCTGCGGCAGGTGCTGAAGCCGCTCCGCGCGGACGTCGACGAGATGATCGCCGCCGCCGGCAGACCCGATTTCAAACCGCGGCCGCTCGACCTGCGCGTGAAGGCGACCATCGTCTCGAAGCTCACGACGCTCGACTCGGTGAACGTGCTCGGTCTCCTCGAAGGCGGCGCGAAGAAGGACGAGGTCGTCGTGTGCACGTCGCACTATGACCATCTCGGCAAGCGCGCGGAGGACCCGGGCGACAACGTCTACAACGGCGCGCTCGACAACGCGTCCGGTTGCGCCGCGCTGCTCGAGGTCGCGCGCATGTCGAAGGCGCTGCCCGAGCCGCCCGCGCGATCGATCCTCTTCGCGTTCGTCACCGCGGAGGAGAGCGGGCTCAAGGGCTCCGAGTACTTCGTGCTCCATCCGACCTTCCCGCGCGAGAAGATCACAGCCAATGTCAACCTCGACGGCGTCACCGTGAACGGCGTGCCGGCGGACTACGTCGCGATGGGGTTCGATCGCTCGACGTTGAAGCCCGTGATGGAGGAGGTCGCGAAGCAGTTCGACGTCGCGCTCGCGCCGGACCCGAAGCCGGACCTCGGCCACTTCTATCGATCCGATCACTTCAACTTCGCGAAGGCGGGGATCCCGGTGATCTACCTGACTGCCGGATTCACGTTCCGCGACAAGCCGTTGACGTGGGGGCGGGAGCAGTCGGACGAGTATCTGAAGCTGCGGTATCACCGGCCGACGGATCAATATGAGCCGACGTGGGATCTGATGGGAGCGGTGCAGACGGCGCGGATGACGGCGGTGTTGACGTGGAGGATTGCGGGGTTGGCGGAGATGCCGCGGTATTTGCCGGGCGATGAGTTTGCAGTGAGGTGAGGGGTGGGTGTGCTTGCGACGCGCCGGCGGGTGCGAGGGGTCGCTCGCTCTGCGGT
>CAZBOK010000533.1:0-2931 GCA_964493525.1 uncultured Phycisphaeraceae bacterium
AGTCGTTCTTCACGTCCTCGCCGGCGCGGCCGAAGATCGCGTGCAGCAGCTTCTCTTCCGGCGTGAGCTCGGACTTCGACTTCGGGCTGACCTTGCCGACCAGGATGTCGTTCGGACGCACGCGCGTTCCGACGCGGACGATGCCGGCCTCGTCGAGGTTCTTCAGCGCCTTCTCGGAGACGTTCGGGATGTCGCGCGTGAACTCCTCGCGCCCGAGCTTTGTCTCGCGGATCTCGACGTCGAACTCGTTCACGTGGATCGACGTGTAGACGTCGTCCTTGACGAGGCGCTCCGAGACGATGATCGCGTCTTCGAAGTTGTAACCGTCCCAGATCATGAAGGCGACCAGCAGGTTGCGCCCGAGCGCGAGCTCGCCCTGGTGCGTGCAGGCGCCGTCGGCGATGACCTGCCCCTTCTTGATCTTGTCGCCTTCCTTCACGATCGGACGCTGGTTCAAGCAGGTCTTCTCGTTCAGTCCGACGAACTTGCGGAGCGTGTAGGTCTCGATCTCGTTCGAGCGCTCCATCTGGATCTTGATGGTGTGCGCGTCGACGTACGCGACCGTGCCCGGGTTCCTCGCGACTACGACCATGCCCGAGTTCTTCGCGACGTCCTTCTCCATCCCGGTCGCGATGAGCGGCGGCTCCGTCTTCAAGAGCGGGACCGCCTGGCGCTGCATGTTCGAACCCATCAATGCGCGGTTCGCGTCGTCGTGTTCGAGGAACGGGATCAACGACGCGGAGACGCCGACGAGCTGCTGCGGCGAGATGTCGGTGAACTGAACGTCTTCGACCGGACGCTCGGTGAACTCACCCTTCACGCGGCAGAGGACGCGGTCGCCGACGATGCGGCCCTTCTCGTCGACCTGCGTGTCCGCGGGCGCGAGCACCGATTCGTATTCCTCGTCGGCGCGCAGGTGCTTCACCTCTTCGGTGAGCTTGCCGTTCTTCACCGCGCGGTAAGGCGTCACGAGGAAGCCGTACTCGTCGATCGTCGCGTAGATCGAGAGCGACGCGATGAGGCCGATGTTCGTGCCTTCCGGCGTCTCGATCGGGCAGATGCGGCCGTAGTGGCTGATGTGCACGTCGCGCACTTCGAAGCCGGCGCGCTTCCGGTTGAGGCCGCCCGGACCGAGCGCGGAGAGACGGCGCTCGTGCGTGAGCTGCGACAACGGGTTGGTCTGGTCGACGACCTGCGAGAGTTCGCCGCGGCCGAAGAAGTACTCGATCGCGGAGGAGATCGTCTTCGAGTTGATGAGCGAGCGCGGCGTCGCCGTCTCGATCGTCTCGAGGTTCATGCGCTCCTGCGCCGTGCGGCGCAGCTTCAGGAACCCCTTGCGGAACTCGTCGCCGGCCAGCTCGCCGATCGTGCGGACGCGGCGGTTGCCGAGGTGATCGATGTCGTCGACCTCGCCCTTGCCGGTGCGGAGGTCGAGGATGTAGCGGATCGAGTTCACGATGTCGTCGCGGTGCAGGACCATCTCGGTCTCGACGATGTCCTGGTGGTACTTCCGGTTGACGCGGAAGCGACCGACGCGGCCGAGGCGGTAGCGCGTGGCGTCGAAGAACCGCTCGTGGAAGAGGTCCTTCGCCTTCTCCAGGTTCGGCGGGTTGCCGGGACGGAGCCGCGAGTAGATGCGGAGCAGCGCGGCTTCGTGGCTGTCCGTGTCGTCCTCGCGCAGCGTGTTGAGGATCAACTCGTCGTCGGCGCCCTCGACGATCTCGATGTCCTTCAGGCCGGACGCGAGCACCGCTTCGATCTGGTCCTGCGTCACGCGCGTGCCGTGCGGGATGACGACTTCGCCGGTGCGCGCGTCGACGACGTCGTCGACCACGACCTGGTTGATCAGCGCCTTCTCCGTCTCGCGCGGCGTCGAGATCTTCACCTTCGACGTCTCGTGGAACAGGCGGATGATCGACGCGTTCGTCCCGAAGTCGGCGCTCATCGCGCGCAGGAACGTCGTGACCGGGAATCGCCCGCTTTGGTCGATCTTGATGCCGAGCACGTCCTTCTTCGTGACGGCGAGCTCGATCCACGAGCCGCGCTCCGGGATGATCCAGCAGGAGTGGATCTTCTTGTCGCCCGGCAGCACCTCGACCGAGAAGTCGACGCCCGGCGAGCGGTGGAGCTGCGAGACGATCACGCGCTCGGAGCCGTTCACGATGAACTCGCCCCCGCCGACCATCACCGGGATCTCGCCGAGGTACACCCACTCTTCGACCGGGTCGGGCTTGTCGAGGCGCACGCGGATCTTGAACGGCATCCCGTAGGTCTGGCCGAGCACGCGGCACTCGTCGGACGTGTAGCGCGGGCGACCGAGCTCGTAGCCGATGTACTCGAGCGCCATCGTCTTGTCGTACGAGTAGATCGGGAACGTCTCTTTGAGGATGGCTTCGAGGCCGGCCTCGGCGCGCCGGTTGAACGGCACGTCGGCCTGCAGGAAGTCCTCATAGGACTTGGTCTGGATGTCGCAGAGCGCGGGGACGTCGACGATCGTGCGGAACGAGCCGAAGTGTCGAACTTCCATGGCCACCCTTCAGACGATGCGCGGTTGTCGCTCGGAGAGCGAACGAGCGAAATGACTCGAGGGGGAACGGGTCAAAGAACCCGTACCCCCCGACGATCCGGACGGTCGAGACGCGTGTTCGCCACTTGCGGAGTTACTTCAACTCCACCGTGGCTCCCGACTCCTCGAGCTGCTTCTTGATCTTCTCGGCCTCGTCCTTCTGCAGGCCCTGCTTGACCGGCTTCGGCGCGCCTTCGACCAGGTCCTTCGCCTCCTTCAAGCCGAGGCCGGTGATCTCGCGGACCACCTTGATGACCTGGATCTTCTTGTCGCCCGCAGCCGCGAGCACGACGTCGAAGTCGGTCTTCGCCGCGGCCGCTTCATCGCCGCCGCCGCCACCGCCGCCCATCGGCGCCATCATCACG
>CAZBOK010000534.1:0-2921 GCA_964493525.1 uncultured Phycisphaeraceae bacterium
GTGATCACGGCGGGCTCGCGCCCACGCGTCGACGTGCTCGCCAAGGCGAACGCCAAGCTCCGCAAAGACGGCTCGCTCGCGATCGACGCGAACTGCCGGACGTCGCTCGCCGGCGTGTACGCGTGCGGCCCGGCGGTCTCGGTCCCCCATGCGCTGACCGGCAAGCCGTTCTGGTCCGCGCGCGGTTCGATCGCCGATCGCACGGCGCAGGTCGCCGGCGCGAACGCGGCGGGAGGCAAGGAACGGCTCGCCGGCTTCCTCGACACCACGATCGTTCGCGCGCTCGACCTCGTCGTCGCGCGCACCGGCCTCACCGGCGACGACGCGAAGGCGTTCGCGGGCAGCCGCCTCGGCAGCGTGCTCGCCTATGCGCCGCACCGCGACCCGTGGATGTCCGCGAGCGACGTCATCGCGGTCGAGCTGTTCTTCAAGAAGGACGACGGGCGCGTGATCGGCGCCGAGATCGCCGGCCGCTACGGCGTCGACAAGCGGGCCGACGTGCTCGCGACCGCGATCCGCGGCGGGATGAAGATCGACGCGCTCGCGGAGCTCGACCTCGCCTACGCACCGCCGTGGTCCGCCGCGCGCGACGTCATCAACGTCGCGGGCCGCATCGCGACGATCGCGCGGGCGCGGAAGTTCGAGGGCATCACGCCCGCGGCGCTCGCGGAGAAGAAGCGCGTCGTGGTCATCGACGTCCGCGGCGAACGGGATTTCCTCAGCGCGACGATCCCCGGCGCGCAGTCGGCGCCGCTGCCGACGCTGCGCGAGCGGGTGAAGTCGCTCCTGAAGCAGCCGCTCGTGTTCGTCGACGACACCGGCAAGCTCGGCTACCTCGCCGCGCGCATCGCGCGCCATCGCGGACGCAAGGACGCGACGTGGCTCGCCGGCGGCATGCGCGCCTGGCTCGCGGCCGGGAAGAAGACGGCGCCCGGCGCGCCCGCGAAGCCGAAGAAGTAGTCGCGCCTCCGCCCGCAGTTCCGCGGAGCGAGTCGAACGTCGCGGGGAAACTCGTCACGGCGTGAGCCGGCGGACGCGCGACGTCAACTGCATCGAAGTTCATGCGCGACCATCATTCGAAGGCGCAACCGGGATTCCGCGCGTGGCGCGGAATCCCGGACTCGACCTCGTGAATGCGGCGCTGTCGCGCCGCCGCGGCCGGTGGCCGCGGGTGATCGACTCGCTCGGAACGATCTTGGAACGGTCGGAGGATCTGCGGAGCGAGTCGAACGTCGCGGGGAAACTCGTCACGGCGTGAGCCGGCGGACGCGCGACGTCAACTGCATCGAAGTTCATGCGCGACCATCATTCGAAGGCGCAACCGGGATTCCGCGCGTGGCGCGGAATCCCGGACTCGACCTCGTGAATGCGGCGCTGTCGCGCCGCCGCGGCCGGTGGCCGCGGGTGATCGACTCGCTCGGAACGATCTTGGAACGGTCGGAGGATCTGCGGAGCGAGTCGATCACTTCTCCCCGTCGATCAAGATCGCGGGGACGTTCGACGCGTGGATGTTCAGCCCGCCGTCGTGGTCGAGCGTGAGCTCGTAGATCTTCTTCTCTTCCATGCGGACGTGCGGCGCTTCCCCTTGCGCGATCCGCACGCCGTTCTCGCGCGCGAGCGCCGGGTCGTTCGCGAACTTCCAGAACTGCCCCCACAGCTCCGCTTCCGCGGACGAGACCTCGACGCCGCCGCGGTATGGGTTCGGCACGCCGTCCGTCTCTCCCTCGTCGAGTCGCGTTCCCTCGGTCGGCTTCTGCTTCTCGCCGAACACGCGCCGGAACAGGAGCACGCTCTTTCCCTTCAGCGGATCGCCTTCGCCGACGAGGCCGCGATCGAACTTCAACACCAGCGCGTCGAAGTAGACCTCCTCGCCGTCGACGACCGCATACTTCGGAGGCAACGGCTTCCCGTCGGCGCCGAGCTCGACGAACTTCACCTTGGACTTCACCGTCGGGGTCGGATTGTTCTCGGTCCAGCGCTCGACGACCATCGCCTGCGCGACGCGGCTCGTGGCCGACAACCGCTCGATCACCTCGGTGCGGTGGCGCAGCTCGATCTCCTTCTGCTCGAGGAGGAGATCCTTCTCATGCAGCGTCCGCCAGGCGAGGTACCCGCCGCTCCCGATCAAGAGAATGAAGAGAAGCGACGTCGTGTTCTTGAGCATGTTCCGCGCTCCGATCGGCCCGCCGAGCTTAGCCCGGATGCGGAACGTTCGTGCGATCGCGTCATTTCGCGCTGCATTCGACGCGGGGCGATTCCGATCGGATGCAGCATGGGAGATTCGGCTGCGGTCGCGATCGCGGTCCTTGCACTCACGCTGCCGGCGCATGCGTTCGCGCGCGGCGGCGCCGAGGATCCGGGCGCGATCGCCGGTCGCGTCGAATCGGGCGACGGCTCCGTCGTCGCGCACGCGGATGTGCGCCTGACGCGCCTCGATCCGGAGCTCGGCGCGCTGTCGTACTCGGCGACGCGCAGCGCGTGGTCCGAGGACGACGGCCGGTTCCGATTCAACGCGGTCGCCGCGGGCACCTGGCTCGTCGAAGCGCGCGACGGCGAACGCTGGCAGCCGATCCCGCTGCGCGTGACGGTCGGCGGCCCCGCCGATGCGACCGCGCGGGTCGACGACGTCGTCCTGCACATCGAGCCCGCGGGCTGCGTCATCGGCGAAGTGCGCGATCCCGATGGACGGCCGATCGCGGGCGCCGGAGTCGCGGTCGGCGACGGCGGCTTGCAAGGCAAGGAGCTCGAGCCGGACACGGTGCTCGATCACGCGACCGGCAAGCTCGTCCGTCTGAAGCGCGGGCTGCGCTACCCGCGCCTGCCGCTCGCGATGACGCACACCGACGCGAACGGCGCGTTCCGCCTCGCGCCGGTCCTGCCGTCCCGCCCCGCGTCGTTGCGCATCGGCGGGTTGCCGCGGT
>CAZBOK010000535.1:0-2918 GCA_964493525.1 uncultured Phycisphaeraceae bacterium
GCCCAGCGCGTCGCGGATGACCTTGAGCTTGATCTCCTTCGTCGCCAGCTCGGCGAGCTGACGGCGCAGGACTTCGAGCGAGCCCTTCACGTCGCACTTCAGGACGATCTTCACTTCGATCGTCTTGCCGGCCTCGAGGCTCTGGAACAGGTTCTCGAGCGTGACCGCGTTTGCCGGCGACGTCGCGCCGACGCGCTGCTGGCGCTCGGCGTGCTCGCGCTCCGCGGCGACTTCGCGCGCTTCCTTCAGGCTCTCGACCACGAAGAACTTCTCGGATGCATCCGGCGGCGCGTTCAACCCGACCACGTTGACCGGCGTCGACGGCGGCGCGATGTCCATGTTGTTGCCGCGGTCGTCGATCAGCGCCCGCACGCGGCCGAACACGCTGCCGGAGAGGACGACATCGCCGACCTTGAGCGTGCCGTCTTGGACGAGCAGCGTCGCGATCGGGCCGAGCTTGTCGTCCTTGCGCGCTTCGATCACGGTGCCCTTCGCCGCGTGGCTCGGGTCGGCGCGCAGGTCCATGATCTCGGCCTGCAGCGCGAGCTTCTCGAGGAGTTGATCGATGCCCTTGCCGGTGACCGCGGAGACGCGGGCGCTCTGGACTTCGCCGCCCCACTCTTCCGCCTGGACGCCGATCGACGCGAGCTGCTGCAGCACCTTGTCGGGGTTCGCTTCCGCGCGGTCGGTCTTGTTCAACGCGATGACGATCGGGACGCCGGCCGCCTTCGCGTGCTGGACGGCTTCCTCGGTCTGCGGCATCACGCCGTCGTCCGCGGCGACCACGAGCACGACGATGTCGGTGACGGTCGCGCCGCGCGCGCGCATCTCGGTGAACGCCTTGTGACCGGGCGTGTCGAGGAACGTGATCTTGTGGCCGTTCGGCGTCGTCACGCTGTAGGCGCGCATGCTCTGCGTGATGCCGCCGGCTTCGCCGCCGGCGACGTTCGTCGAGCGGATCTTGTCGAGCAACGACGTCTTGCCGTGGTCGACGTGGCCGAGGAACGCGACGACCGGCGGGCGCGGCTCGCCCGTCGAGCCGGATTCCTGGCGGCGCGCCTTCTGCTTTTCGCGCTTCGCGCTGTCGGCCTGCAGGAACTGCTCTTCCTGCGACTTCTGCGCGGAGATGTTCACCTCGCGGTTGAACGCGGTGGCGATCTCGAGCACCGCGTTCTCGTCGAGCGCGGAGTTCACCGTCGCGTCGATGCCCTTGCCGAGCAGCGTGCGGAGGATGTCGTTCGTCTTCAGGCCAAGCGCGGACGACAGGTCGCGCAGCGAGATCGGGCACTGCACTTCGATCGGAGCGACGGCCTTCGCGGCGGCCGCGGGCTGCTTGCGCGGCGTGCGGCGCGGACCGACGCGGCGCGGCGGACGGCGGGCGTGAACGCCGCTGATCGCGCGCATCTTGATGCTCTGCAGCAGCGGATCGTCCTCGTCCTCGGGGTTCCAGTTCACGACTTCCTGGCGACCCTTCACGATCCCCTTGTGGCGATCCTCCTTCTCCTTCGCGCCCGCGCCGCCCTTGGCGTCGGTCTCGTCGCCGATCGCTGCGCCCGGGCCGCCCGTCGAGATGCCGCCGCGCGACTGCGCGGGGCCGCCGGCGCCGGCCTCGATCTCCTTGCGCCGCTGGATCTCTTCCGGCGGCAGCTCGATCTTGCCGACGATCTTCGCGCCGGTCGGGATGCGGCGGCGGATCGTGGGCGTCGGCTTGCCGGGCGCGCCGGGGGCACCGGGTGCGGTACCGACGGACGGACCGGAGGGCGGAGCTCCGGCGACCGGACCGGCCGGACCGCTCGCGGCAGGGCGATGGACGCGCGCGGGACCGCGCACTTCCGGAGTGGGGTGCATCGCCGGCGGCGCGTGCGGCGTCGTCGGCTCGGGGGCGGGCTTCGCCGGCGCCGCGGTTTCCGCGCTGTCGCGCGGAGCCGTCTCGGCCGCCGGGGCGGGGGGTGCGGCCTCGACGTCGACCGCGGGCTCCGCGACCTCGAACGTCGTCCCGTCCTGGTCTTCCGCGACGACCGTTTCTTCGGTGTCGACCTCGGGCTCGAGCGCGACGTCGCCGTCGTCGCTGGCGACTTCTTCCGGCGCGGGTTCGGCCGCCTTCGCCGTGCGCGACCGAATGCGCGGCGTCCGGCCGACGCCGGTCTTGTCCGCGGGCGCGGGTTCAGGCTCGGCGGCGACCGCGGGGGCCGCAGCGGCCGCGGTCTTGTCGCCGTGCTCTTCCTTCCACAACGCCTTCAACATGCCGATCTCGCCGGGCGCCAAGGTGGAAGAGTGGTTCTTCACCTTGAGCCCGTTGTCCTGGGCAAGCTTGAGGAGCAGCTTGCTCTC
Organism: uncultured Phycisphaeraceae bacterium; assembly: GCA_964493525.1. Classification (GTDB taxonomy): domain Bacteria; phylum Planctomycetota; class B15-G4; order B15-G4; family JADJEK01; genus CAZBOK01. The sequence continues at coordinate 2,332 of CAZBOK010000535.1, forward strand.
GGCGCCCAGATCTTTCGCGAGTTCGTGCAGTCTCATCAGTTCGAGTCTCGATTCCCGGTCGCGTCAGTCGCGCCGTCAAGCGCCTTCTGCCGCGGGTGCGGTTCCTTCCGAATTCTCGTCTTCGTTGGTTCGCGGTTCGCGAACCGCGTGATCGTCGTTGCCGGCCGGCGCGGCGCCTTCCGGCGCGTCCGCAGGCGGTGCCGCGGAGCCTTCCGGATGCACGCCGTTCTCGCTCGGCGCGGGGGCGGCCGGCTCGGAGAGCAGTGCTTCGCGCGCCTTCTCGACCTCGGCATCCTCGCGCGCGGCGGCTTCCGCGCCGAGGGCGGCCTGCGTCGGGCTCGAGATCTTGATGTCGTACCCCGTGAGGCGCGACGCGAGCCGGACGTTCTGGCCCTTCTTGCCGATCGCGAGCGAGAGCTGATCGTCGGGGACGAGGACGCGCGCGATCTTGTTCGGCTCGTCGAAATCGATGTTCGAGATCTGCGCGGGGCGCAGCGAGTTCATCACCATCTCGTCGAGGTTGTCGCTGTGGCGGATGATGTCGATCTTCTCGCCGTTCAGCTCGTCGGTGATCGACTTGATGCGCG
>CAZBOK010000536.1:0-2907 GCA_964493525.1 uncultured Phycisphaeraceae bacterium
CGTGCGCGGGCACGTGCGCGGGCGAGTGGACGTTGGCGGGCGTGTTCTCGCGAGCGCTCGCGTGCGATGCGGCCGTTCTCGCGGAAGCGCATGCGCGCGCGCGATCCCGCCAACGAAAACGAAAACGTAAGCGCTCGCGAGAACGCTCCCTCCAACGATCACATGCCCGGGCCCGGGCACGGGCGCGCGCACGCGCACGCGCACGATCCCGTCCGTGCGCATCCCCCGAAACGAACGCGGCCCCGCGCGAACTCAGCGCCCGCGCGGGGCCGATCTCTCCTCAATGTCCGATCGGATCAGTCGAACTTCTTCTGGCTCCGCGCTTCGAGCAGCTTCTCGATCCGCGCGAGTCGCTCCTCGATCGCGCCGAGTCGCTTCTCGACGCCCGACAGATCCGCGCCGCCGCCTTCGCTCCGGCGCCAAGCTCCACGCTCGTTCTGTCCATCGGCTCCATCCCTGCCCTGATCCTGGCGGAACAGTGCGCGCCACTTGCCGTCCTGGCCGGGCGCCATCTCGAACCTGCGGTAGGAGTCGAGTCGACGCGACGCATCGGCGAGCGACTTCTTCATCGTCTCCTGCGCCTGTTGCATCGCCTTCTCGACGTACGCCTTCTGCGTCTGGTTCAGCTCGGCGCTCGCCTGAGTCTCCGCGAGCTGCTGTTGCAGATGCTCGACCGCGGAGCGACGCGCATCCTCGACGGCGCGCTTCGCTTCCGCCACGCGGTCCATGCTGCTCGCGAGTGCGGCTTCGTACGCCTTCCGCGCGTCGGCATCCGCGGCGCCGAGTCTCTCGCGCACCACCTGGCCGTACTCCTGCGCGTGCTTCGCCTGCTGCTCGGCGTACTGCTTCAAGTGCTCCGCAACCGCGCCCTGCTCGGACGGCGGCGCCTTCAAGAGCTGCGACGCCAAGGCGTCCCGCGCGCCCGTTTCCTTCGTCTGACGTTCCAGGAGGCTGCCGAGCATGTTGGCGGGCGCCGCGGCCTCGACGACTCCGACTTCGATCTCGCGCTTCTTGCCGTCGCGCATGATCGTGAGCGACACCGTGTCGCCCGGATGCTTCTTCGCGAGCGCGCCGCGCAGACCGTTGCGGTCCTCGAGCGCGTGGCCGTCGACTCCGACGATGACGTCGAAGCGCTTCAGGCCCGCCTTCGCGGCCGGCATCTCGGGATTCACGTCGGCGACGAGGATCGCGTTGTCGGAATCGACGCCGAGCTGAGCGGCGAGCGCATCGCCCACCTCACCGACGTTGATGCCGATCACGACGTTCTTTCGTTCCTCGATCATGCCCTTCACGTCGAGGACGGCCGCGCGCGCGGCGGGCGCCGCGGCGGCGAAGAGGGAAACGACGACGAGCAAGTTGCGCATGGTTCGACTCCGCAGCGATGAAAGTTCGGTCACATTCCTTCGGTCGCGAGCGGCGCTGCGACCGGGACCAGGACGTTTGTGGGGTTGCCGAGCTCGTCGTTCGCGAGCTCGACGAGCTCGGCAACGTGCGCACGCTCGATCGTGCGGCGCTCGAAGAGGACGTCGTATCCGCCGTCGGGCGAGCGGCGCGAGTCGATCATCGTCGTCGACAACTCGCCGACCGTGAGCGACGGCGCGCCGGTCGAGACCAACTGCGTCGCGAGCGACGAGGCGTCGAGCGGCGGCGGCTCCAACGCTGGCGCCGGCGACGCGTCGCCCGAGCGCGCGCGATCGTGCATGAGCACTGCCGCGAGAACGCCGGCCGCGAGCCAGCCGGACCAGCGCACGAGCCCGCCTTTCCAATCGATCGGCGCGCGCGGCAGCGCGACGCGATCGGCGACCGCGACTTCGCGCGCGAGCCCACGGGCGAGCAGTTCCTCTTCTCGTTCGTCGGTCATGGTCGGCTCCGTTCCGCAAGTCGGACCGGGATCACGATCTCGGCCTTCTCGATCTCCGCGCGCAGCATCGCGCGGGCGCGCGTGAGGCGCGTTTCGATGGTCGTCTCGGGCAGGTCGAGTGCGTCGGCGATCGCGCGCTGCGACATCCCTTCGAGCGACTTCAACAACAGCGGTTCGCGGTACTCGACCGGCAGCGCCCGCGCGAGCGCGAGCACGTGGCCTGCGGAATCCCGGGCGTCGGACGAGTGCGCTTCCTGCGCGATGCGCGGATCGACGATGCCGTGCTCGTCCGGCGCATCGTTCGCGAACGTCCGCCTTCGGACCGCCGACTTGCGTCCCGCGCTGGTCGCGACGTTCACCGCGATCGATCGCAGCCACGCGCGGGCGCGGCTTCGATCCCGCAATTCGTTCGCGTGCGCCACCACTTTCATCGCGACGTCCTGGAGCAGGTCTTCGAGTTCCGGCACCGCAGCGCCGAGCGGGCGATGAGCGATCAATACCGCCGCGACGAAGCGGCGGTGCTCGCGCCACAAGGCGTCCAGATCGATCGCGCCCGGCATGTGCAACATGATGACGCGCGAATCGGGGGGATCCGGCGGAACGCGGGCGGGAAATCACGAGGGGAAGCGGGCTCGCGGGCTCCGGAAGTCGGAACTCGGGGACGTGAATCGGCCAAAGGACTCGGGCTCCACGGATCCTGAGCATCGACTCATGCGTCCGGGGCTGCAGCCCTCGTTCCGCGCCATCCTCGTCCATCGCGCGGTGACCCGCATCGCCGAGGCCTCTCCCCCGGTGTTCGGCGATCGTTCTATGATGCCCGCCCCCGCTCACCGGGGTCCGGAGCGCCGCCGTGCAGTCGATCTTCCTCCCGATCGTCGAGCGCTGGTTCGCGGAGCAGGTCGGCACGCCGACGCCGCCGCAGGAGCGCGCGTGGCCGGAGATCGCCGCGGGAAGACACACGCTCGTCGCCGCGCCGACGGGCAGCGGCAAGACGCTGACGGCGTTCTTGTTCGCGATCGACCGGTTGTTGAGAGAAGGGACGGCAC
>CAZBOK010000537.1:0-2894 GCA_964493525.1 uncultured Phycisphaeraceae bacterium
ACCACCGAGCGCGAAGCCGCTCTCCCACACCAGGCGCCGCACGGTGCGCCGCATCCCGTCGTAGTCGACCGGCTTCCGGTCGTCGGGTCCGGGTCCGAGATCGTTCGGCCCGAGCCAGCCCTCGAACTCCGTCGACGGGTCGACGACGTTGTCGAGGAGATCGTAGAACGATTCGACGAGCTTCACTTGTCGGCGGCGCTCGAGCTCGGCGACGCTCTCGCCGCGACGCGCGGCGCGCGCGCTCGGCTTCGCCTTCGACACTCCGACCGACTTGCGAGCGGCCATCCGCCTACTCGTCGAGATCGACGAAGAAGCCGTAGCCGGAGATCGAACCGCCCGTGACGGCGCTCGTCACAACGTCGATTCCCTTTCCGGCGGCCGTGTCGCCGTAGCCGGCCGAGAGCAGCGGCGCCGTCCACCGGACCCCACCGGTGCCGGCCGTCACGATGTTCCAGGTGAACACCGGCGAGATGCCGGCGCCGGCGCTCGATTCCTTGAACTGCGCCGAAAGCGCCGGATTCACGACCGCTTCCCATCCGACGAGCCGGAGCTTGTGGCCGGCGACCGCGGCCGCGCCCGTGACGGTCGTCGCGCTCGCCGTCGCGGGAATCGGGAAGACGCGGACCTTGCGGTTCCGTCCTTCGACGACCAGGTACTCGTTCGAGAACGCGGCACTTTCCATCGCAGTCTCCTAGACGTGGCCGGCGACGCTGACGTCGTTCTCGCCCGCGAATCCGGCGAGCACCTGGCGGAAGAGGCCGACGAGCATCTCGAGCGCGTCCGGCCCGTCGTACTCCTCGACCTTCGGAACAGCGTAAAGACGGAGCTGACGGAGAAGCAAGTCAGCGCCGGGCGAGCCGCGCCGAAACCGGAAGTGCCGGCGATCGAGGAACGGCCCGAGTGAGTCGATCCGCATTTCCTTCGGGAGCATGTGCTCGACGGGTTGCACCGACAGGAACAGCCCCGCGGCCGCGGCGCGTGTCGACAGGTCGACCGCAATCTCGCCCTGATACCCGTTCGATTCGTACGCGCACGCGCGGAAGTTGTGCAGACGGTGAAGCTGGATCAGCGCGTCGTGCGTCCGCGCCGGCGGCCGCCGCGCGAGGTCCGCGTCGATGTACAGGTGACGGTCGCCGGGCACCCACCAGCCCCAGACAATCGCGGCGTAGCAGCCGCCCGTCCCGCGCTTACTCGCGCCGGAGTCGCGCTTCCCGACCGCCGGGTCGACCGCGACAAGCGGCACCGGAGATCCGTTGCCCTCCGGCAGCTCGTCGAAGTACAGGTCATCGCCGACGAAGTTCTCCGCCGGCCACTTGGTGCCGAAGGTCGGCACCGATTCGTTTTGCCGCTCGGCCAAGAACGACGAGTGCCCGGAGCTCGCGCGCTCGCGCATCAGCGCATAGAGCGGCCAGCGCGCCGGCCAGAGGAGTTCGACGCCGCGATCCATGTCGGCGCGGTGCGTGTCGTAGAACTCGCGCGCTGCCGCTTCCGCCTTCGCGTCGTCGCCGATCGGGAGCAGCCGCTCCCAGTCGCCCCAGAGGTCGAGCCGTTCCGGCCACGAGATGATCTCGCGCCACACGCGCGAGCGGACGCCCGGCTGTTTGCGCAGACGCGCGACCGTGCACTCGTCGTGAATCATCGTGCCGGCGACGACGAAGTTGGTCGACGGTCCGCCGGCTTTCGAGACCGAGCGCGTCCACCATTGCCAGGTACGTTCACGTTTGATCGGCGAGTACGCGTGCAGCTCGCCGTCCGGATCGTCGATCAAGACGAGCGTCGGTCGCTCCTCGCGCTCGCGGCGGCCGCGGCGCTGGCGGCCGACGCCGAGCGCGTCGACGCGGATCGCGTTCCGCGTGCGAATCCTCCGCATCGACCACTGCGGCCCGACGCCGGCGGCGTCCGGGTAGTCGCGCGCGAGGAGCCGATTGTTCTCGAGCTCGTGCTTAATCGTCGCGAGCTGCTGCTCCGCCTGGTCCGACGTCTCCGACGCGATCACGACGTACCGCTCGGCGCCTTCGCAAATGGCTTGAAGCGCGTACGCGGTGATACACCACGTCGATTTCGCCGATCCGCGCGGCGCGATGACGTCGAGCGTCTGGCCGCGCTCGGCGCGGATCCGGTCGAGCTCTCCGCACAACCAGACGTGAAACGGCGACTCCGGCTGCTGCAAGTAGTGCGACAGGTAGCGGCGCGCCCACGCCCGGAGTCCGCCCTCGACGACCGTCGGCGCGCGCGTGCGCGGCGCGATGCCGCGGATGCACGCGTCGATCAGGTCGACGGCGGCGCGTTGGTCTCGTTCTCGGGTTGGGATTGCGGGTCGCACGTCGTCGCCTCGAGGATCGGTGTCGCGTTCGGTAGGTACTTCTCGCGCAGCGCGCGCAGCTTGTCGGCGAGCAGCGCGCGACGATCGGCGTCGTCGACGGTCTCGAACATCAGGCGCACGAGATCGGCGACCAGGTCCTGCAGCGTCTGCGGCGAGATCGCCGCGTCTTGCGGCACGTCGAAGCCGAGCATCTTCGCGCGGCGCTCTTGGATCGCGAGGATCCGATCGAACAGCGCGACCGATCGGTAGACGTCACGCTCGGCCGACCAGCGATCGCGGAGCGACTCCTCGTCGGCCGCGAGCTTCGCGAGCTCGCGCGCCATGAGATCGCCGACGTTGCCGAGCGCGTCCGCGCGCCACTGCGCGCGCAGGATCTTCGCGTCGTCGGAGATCCGGTTCAGCGGCTCCTGCAACCGGACCGCGATCTCGGGGACCGTGACGCCGCGGTGAAGTAGCTCGGCGACTCGCCGCCGGCGGATCTCGACGGCCGCGAGGACGTGAGATTGCTTCGGCCGCAATCACTTCTCCCGCCGACGTCGGCTCGGCCGCGGCGCCGGCGGATCTCGACGGC
>CAZBOK010000538.1:0-2889 GCA_964493525.1 uncultured Phycisphaeraceae bacterium
CAAGGACGGCATCGGGACGAAGGGCCCGACGCTCACGACCTACCTCTCGATCCCCGGCCGCTACCTCGTGCTGATGCCCGGCATCGACAAGAAGGGCGTGTCGCGCAAGATCGACGACGGCCGCGAACGCGATCGCCTGAAGAAGGTGCTCGATCAGCTCGACGTGCGCCCGGAGCTCGGGTTCATCGTCCGCACCGCGGGCGTCGGCCAGAGCCGCGGCGCGCTGCAGAAGGACTACCGCTACCTCACGCGCCTGTGGGACAAGGTGGTCAAGAACTACAAGAAAGGCGCGACGCCGAGCCTGCTTTACGGGGAGAGCGACCTCGTCATCCGCTCGATCCGCGACATCTACACGCTCGACATGGGCGACGTGATCATCGACGAGCAGGAGGTGGCGCGCCGCGCGCGCGACTTCCTCGCGATGGTGATGCCGAAGGCCGCGAGCCGCATCAAGCTCTACGACGGCGAGCGCCCGCTCTTCACCGCGTTCGGCGTCGAGGACGAGATCGGTCGCCTGTTCCAGCACCGCGTCGAGCTGCCGTCGGGCGGTTCGCTCGTCATCGAGCAGACCGAAGCCCTCGTCGCGATCGACGTGAACTCGGGGCGCTTCCGCGAGGAAGGCGATCTCGAGGAGACCGCGTTCAAGACGAACATGGAGGCGGCCGATGCGGTCGCGCGCCAGTTGCGCCTGCGCGACCTCGGCGGCGTGATCGTGGTCGACTTCATCGACATGCGCGCCGAGCGGCGGCGCCGCGCGATCGAGCGCGCGTTCCGCGATGCGCTCAAGGCCGACCGCGCCCGCGTGAAGGTGGCGCGCATCTCGCCGTTCGGCGTCATCGAGCTGACGCGCCAGCGCGTCCGCCCGTCGCTCCGGCAGTCGATCTTCCAGCGCTGCGTGACGTGCCGCGGCGCCGGCTACATCGCGACGCCGGAGACGTTCGAGCTGAACCTCGTGCGCAACCTGCGCCTGCACCTCGCGCGCAAGTCGGCGGGACTCGACGTGTTCCTGAACCACGAGAACGCCGAGTACATGATGAACGAGAAGCGCCAGGCGGTGCTCGCGCTGGAGCAGACGTTCAGCAAGCCGATCCGCGTGAAGATCGAGCCGGAGCTGCGGCCGGACGAGTTCCGGATCGTGCCGCTGGACCGACTCGATCGGTGAGGCGGACGGAGCGGGGGGCTTTCCGCTTTCGGCCCGGAGCCGAAAGCCGAAAGCCCCCGCTCCCTCACAGTCCCGCGCGAATCTGCACGAACGTCGAGCCCGGCTCGAGCTTCGCGCTCGGCGCCGTGACGACCGCTTGGAGCTGCAGCGTCGCGCCGTCCGGCGCGGCCGCCGGCAACGGCGCGGTGGGGACCAGCACGTTGAGCGTTCCCGACGGCGGCACCACGCCGAGCACGAACGGCCCCGCGATCGGTCCGCCGTTCACGAGCAGCGCGCCCTGGTAGTAGCCGAGGAACGTCGTGCCGCCGGCGAGCCCGGCGAACAGTACGACGGTGTCGCCGGCGACTCCGGTGAACGTCAGCGTCGCGTTGTTCCCCGAGACGACGGGCGCCGACACCGAGAACGATGCCGCGGGCGCGGGGTAGGTGAAGATCGTCGCCGGATCCTGCGCGATGTCGGCCGCGGTCTGGCCCGGCGGGCCGCTGCCGCGGTGGAACTCGGAGTCGCGCAGGCGCGAAGTGCTGGCGGTCGCGTCGAGTCCGGCGCCCGACCAACTGAACGGCAACGTCACGAGCAGATTGCCGCCCGTGGAAACCACGCCCGCGCAGAAGAGCGCCGTGTGGTTCATCCAAATGCCCGAGCCCGCGACGATCGAGTTGCCGCTCGGCGAAGGCCCGCCGCCGGTGTTGCCGCCGGTGAACGTCGAGTCGTGCACCGTTACCGCGCTCGAATCGAAGCGCGCGCCGTGGCCGCCGTTCGAGACCATGTTGGTGAGCCCGGCGTAGTACGCCCCGTTGCCGCCCGTGATCGCGCAGCGCTCGATCACGAGGTCGGTCGCGCCGGTGGCCTTGATGCCGATCGCACCCGCGATCGCGAGGAACGGCGGGGCGGGGTCGCCGTCCGCGCCGTCAATGGTGCACTCCTCGAGCCACACCGTTCCGGCACAGTTCGCGACCTCGACGCCGGGCCGGATCGCGAAGTCCTGCTTCGTCTCGACGTGGAAGCCGCGCGCGACGAAGCGCGAGCCGGCGCCGATCGCGGAGATCTTGAGGCCCGCGAGCGCGACCGGCGACGCCGCATCGCACTGCAGCGTGATCGCCTTGCCGTTCACGACGATCGGCGAGACCTGCGAGTAATCGCCGGCGCGAATGATCAGGAGGTCGCCCGCGCTTGCCGCGTCGATCGTGGACTGGAGCAGCGCGCCGCCCGGTCCGCCCGCCGGGTCCACGACCGTGACTCCCGCCGACGCGCGCGCGGCGATCACGAGCCCGCCGAGCGCCGTCGCCAGCAGGCCGATTCGGGAGGGGATGCGGGACGAAGCGAGCACGTTCGTCATGGGATCCTCCGGAGTTGCGTGGCCTCCGTGCGGCGGTTGCCCGCTGCCCGTTCACTTAATCTACTCGCCACGCCCGGCGCGGATCGACGCGCCCGTGGGGGAACGTCGCGTGGACGAACTGCCAGGACCTCGGCGCGGCGACGGGGGACGGACGCGCGCTCGCCTCGACGTCGCGCCAGCGGTGGAACCACGCAGCGGAGGAGAAGGGATCGACGTGGCCGAGGAAGCGGATGCCGTGCCGGCGCGCGTTGTTGAGGACGTAGAGCAGCGTGTTCCGCACATCGAGCGTCGAGCCGAGCACGCGCGAGTGGAAGCGATCCTCGAACACGCGACCGGTTCGCTTCAGTGCCGAATTCAAGTGGCGCGCGATGCGCACGAGCAGACCTTGCAT
>CAZBOK010000539.1:0-2879 GCA_964493525.1 uncultured Phycisphaeraceae bacterium
ACCGACGGGGAAGACCTCGCCGCCGCGGGCCGCGTCGCGGCGGCGCGCGGCGCCGCGCGCGGCGTCGCGGTGCACTGCGTCGGCGTCGGATCGACGGGCGGCAGCAAGATCGCGCTCGCGTCCGCGGACGGCGCGGCCGAGGAGTTCCTGCGCGATCGCGACGGCCGCGAGGTGATCTCCACGCTCGACGCCGACGGCCTGCGCGCCGTCGCCGACGCCGGCGGCGGCGAGTTCCGGCGACTCGAAGCGGACGCGCATCCGCTCGCCGAGCTCCACGCGTCGGCGATCCGTCGCGACGCCGATCGCTCGCGCGGCGCGACCGAACCGTCGCGCGAGCGCTCGAACCGCTTCGAATGGCCGCTCGCGATCGCGATCATCGCGTGGATGCTCGACGCCTGCATCGCCGGTCGGAGAACGCGATGAACGCGCGGACCGCGATCGCCGCGCTCCTCGCGCTCGCGCTCGCCGCGGCGGGCGGCGACGACTTCTCCGCCGGCGTCGCGGCCTACCGTGACGGCCGGTTCGCGGACGCGCTCGCGTCGTTCGCGGCCGCCGACCGCGCGGCCGGGGATGCCGCGAGCGCGGAGCTGCTGGTCGACCTGTCGCTCGCCGCGCTCCGGGCCGGCGACGTCGATGCCGCGGCGCGCGCCGCCGACCGCGCGGCCGCGCGCGGCGGCCCGCGCTTCGAGGAGATCGCCGCCTTCCTGCGGGGCAACGTCTCCTTCGCGCGCGCGGAGCGCGCGGCGGCGATCGCGAACCAGCCGGAGGCCGAACCGTTCGCGTTCGACTCCGCGCTCGCGCACGCACGTGCCGCCGAAGACTCGTGGCGCCGCGCTGCGCTGAGTCGCGGCGACTGGCCCGAAGCGGTCCGCAACGTCGAGCGCGCGCGCGCGCAGGTCGCCGCGATCGAGCGCGCGAAGGCGGAGGCGGAGAAGAAACGCGCGGCGAACCGGAAAACGCGCGAGGCGCAGCCCGACCCGAAGCGGAAGCCCGCGAGCGCGCCGAACACGACGCCGGAAACGGTGAAGCCCGCGCAGCAGGCGGACGACGACGGCGGCGACGTGCTGCGCCGCGTGCTCGCGCGCCTCGATCGCAACGAACGGGCGAAGCGCGAGCTGCGCAAGGCGGAACGCCGCGTGCATGCGGCCGAAGTGGAGCGGGATTGGTGATCGCGTCGCTGGCGGCGTTCCTCGTGGCGTTGTCCCTCGTTCGCGCGGAGGACGATGCGCACGTCGAACTCCGCGGCCCCGAACCCGCGGTCGTGCGCCTCGGCGAGTCCGCGACGGTCACGCTCTCGATCGACGGAGCGCACGATGCCGTGGCGCTCGCGCCGCTGCCCGCGGTCGACGGCGTCGAATGGTCCGCGTCCGCGCCGGTCGAGACGACGGTCCAGCGCATCGGAGCGCGTTCGGTCGCTTCCGCACCGCGCTCGACCTGGACGATCACGATCACGCCGCGCCGCGCCGGCGCGTTCGCGCTGCCGCCGCTCGTCGCCGAGATCGGCGGCGCGGCGCGAAGCGTCGAGCTTCCGCGCATCGAGGCGGTCGCCGATCTCGCCGACGATCCGCACGCGTTCGTCGAGGTCGTCGCGCCGCGCGGCCGCTGTTTCCTCGGCGAACGGCTGCCGATCACGCTGCGCGTCGGGTTCGATCGCGCGTTCTTCGCGGAGAACGCGATCGCGACGTTCCTGCGGCCGATCGACCTGCCGCTCGCGATCGAGTCGCCCGACTTCAACGAGCGCCGCGGCGGACGCGCGGCGACGGGGCGCGCGGTCGTTCTGAACGGCCGCGCCGTCGACGCGACGCCCGCCGCGGACGTCACGATCGACGGCCGCGCGTTCGGCGTGATCGAGATCGTGCGCACGCTCGTGCCGGATCGTTCGGGCGACGTCGTCGTGCCCGCGCCGCTCCTGCGCTTCGCGTACGCGTCGCGGTTCGATCGCGACCCGTTCGGCGCGCGCGTGCCCGCGGACCGCAACGACGCCATCACGCGCGGCAAGTCGATCGTCCTCCACGTCGACGAGCTGCCGGAGGCCGGTCGCCCGCGCGGGTTCACCGGCGCGGTCGGGAGGTTCGCGGCGCGCGCCCGCGCCGACAAGTCCGCGGTCGACGTCGGCGAGAGCATCAAGCTCACGGTCGAGATCACCGGCGACGGCGACCTCGCGCACTTCGCGCCGCCCGCGTTCACGGACCTCGCGGAGTTCGCGTACCGCGGCCGCGCGGAGCACGCGGATGCGACGGTGAATTCGGTCACGTTCGACGTCGCGGCAAAGTCGGCGGGCGTCACCGCGCTGCCCGCGATCGAGTTCGCGTTCTTCGACCCGACTCCGCCGGGCGCCTACCGCACGGTGAAGACCGAGCCGATCCCGCTCGCGGTTCGGGGCGCGGCGACGGCGGCGAACGCGCAAGTTCCGCACGATCCGAAGGACCGGAACGCCCCGACCGACTCGACGAAACCGATCCGCGCCACGTTCGTCCTGATCCTCGCGCTCGCGTGCGCCGCGGTCGCGGTGCTCGCGGGCGCCGCGTCGCGCAGACGCACGGCGGCGCGTGCTCGGACGCGCGCGCTCGCCGACCTCGCGACGACGTTCGCCGCACACATCGCCCGCGCGGAAGGAAAGCTGTCCGAAGGGTTCACCGACTACCTCGCGGCGCGCCTCGGTTGCTCGCCATCCGCGGTGATCGCGCCCGACCTCGCGCGTCGTCTCGCGGACGCCGGCGTCCCGCGCGACGTCGCGCGACGCGCGGCAGCGATCGCCGATGCACTCGTCGCGGCGCGCTACGGAGCGCCGGCGGCGCCGGTCGACGAGAGCGAGTTGCGGGGAATCGTCGAGGAGCTCGAGGCGGCGTTTCGCGGGGTGTGATCGCGGGTGGCCGCGG
>CAZBOK010000540.1:0-2877 GCA_964493525.1 uncultured Phycisphaeraceae bacterium
ACGGATGCGGAGGGGGCGGCGGCGGTTATCGCGGGGATCGCGGCGGCGGTGGCGGCGGGTATCGCAGCGATCGCAGCGGCGGTGGCGGCTACCGCGACGATCGCGGCGGCGGCTATCGCGGCCGTTGATCCGGATCCAAAATGCGACGAGGCCGCGCGCCCGCAGTCGGGCGCGCGGCCTCGTCGTTGCATCCGCGCTCGTCACTCGACGCCGGGCGCTCCGATGCGGAAGTACTTGAACCCCACTTCCGCGAGCGTCGCGGGGTTGTAGAGGTTGCGTCCGTCGAAGATCACCGGCGTGCGCATCATCGACTTCATGCGGTCGAAGTCCGGGTTGCGGAACTCGTTCCACTCCGTCGCGACGAAGAGTCCGTCCGCGCCCTTCAGCACGTCATAAGCGTGAGCGCTGTACTGGATCTTGTCGCCGAGCACGCGCTTCGTCGTCTCGATCGCTTCGGGATCCATCGCGCGCACCTGCGCGCCCGCGTCGAGGAGCGCCTCGATCAGCACGATCGCCGATGCTTCGCGCACGTCGTCCGTCTTCGGCTTGAAGGCGAGACCCCACACGCCGAACGTCTTGCCCTTGAGGTCGCCCTTGAAGAACTTCTTCGCCTTCTCGAACAGGACGCGCTTCTGGGAGGCGTTCACCTCCTCGACCGACTCCATGATCCGGAAGCGATAACCGTTCTGCGCGGCGGTCTGGATGATCGCGCGCGAGTCCTTCGGGAAGCACGAGCCGCCGTAACCGCAGCCCGGGAACAAGAACGGCATCCCGATGCGCGAGTCATATCCGATGCCCTCGCGCACCTTCGTGACGTCGGCGCCGACCAGCTCGCAGATGCGCGACATCTCGTTCATGAAGGAGATGCGGGTCGCGAGCATCGCGTTCGCGGCGTACTTCGTGAGCTCCGCCGACGCGACGTCCATGATGATCACCGGGTTGCCGGTGCGGACGAACGGCGAGTAGAGCTCCTTCATGATCTCCGCGACGCGCGGGTCGTCGGTGCCGATCACGACGCGGTCGGGCTTCATGAAGTCGTCGATCGCGGCGCCTTCCTTCAAGAACTCGGGGTTCGACACCACGTTGAACGGGTGCGACGTCACCTCCGAGATCGCGGCCGCGACCTTGCGCGCGGTGCCGACCGGCACGGTGCTCTTGTCGACGATGATCTTGTACCCGTTCATCGCCTTGCCGATCGAGCGCGCGGCGGCGAGCACGTGGCGCAGATCGGCGCTGCCGTCCTCGCCCGGCGGCGTGCCGACCGCGATGAAGTTGATCAGCGAGTCCTTCACCGCCTGGTTGATGTCGGTAGTGAAGCTGAGCCGCTCTTCCTCGACGTTCTTCTTCACCAGCTCCTCGAGGCCCGGCTCATAGATCGGGATCTTCCCCTCGCGGAGCATGCGGATCTTGTTCTCGTCGACGTCGACGCAGATGACCGTGTTGCCGCTCTCGGCGAAGCAGGTGCCGGCGACGAGGCCGACGTAACCGGTTCCGATGACCGCGATCTTCATTCGTTCACTCCGGGAGCCCGTGTGGAGTCGGGGGTGCGGTGTTCCGGACAGTCGAGTTCCGGAACATGGGAAAGACCGTCAACTTTACGGCACGGAAAGCTCAATCGGAAGCCGGGTGCGCCCGACTTGAGTCGGGACTTTCGATCCTCGGGGCTTCCGGAGGGGTCCGGCGGTCAGGACAACGCCTGGGACACCCGGTGCAAGAATGCCGAGACGTCGGTCACGATCCCCATCGCGTGCGCGGATCCGCGGTCGAGGAGCTTGGTCACGACGCTCTGGTGGATGTCGACGCAGACGATCGACACGTCGGACGGGGTCATGTTGCCGACGCCGATCCCGTGCAGCATCGACGCGAGGACGACGACGAGGCCCGCGCCTTCGAGGAGCTTCGCGTAGGCCCGCTGAGCTTCGATCAGGTCCATCATCGTGTCGGGCAGCGGCCCGTCGTCGCGGATCGAGCCAGCGAGGACGAACGGCACGCGCCGCGTCACGCACGCGTGCATCACGCCGCTCTTCAGCGTCCGGTTCCGCACCGCGGCCGCGAGCGACCCGGCGCGGCGGATCGCGTTGATCGCGCGCAGGTGGTTCATGTGTCCCTCGCGCGCGGGCACGCCGGTCGCGATCTCGATGCCGAGCGACGTGCCGAACATCGCGAGCTCGACGTCGTGCACCGCGAGCGCGTTGCCGGAGAGGATCGCGTCGATTTGTCCGTTCGCGATCAGCCGCACCAGCGACGGCACGCCGCCGGTGTGGACGACGACCGGCCCCGGCACGACCACGACGCGCTTGCCCGCGCGCTTCACCGCGCGCCAGATCCGCGCCACCTCGCGCGCCTTCACCGCGACCGCGCGCTCGGAGCTGCTCTCCGACTTCATGAAGGAGAACGATTCCTTGGTGCGCTCCTCGAACGGCGGCTCGATCTCGACGCCGTCGACGCCGCACACGACGAGGTCGCCGCGAACGAGATCGCGCATCAGCGTGCAGCGCGCGCGGGCGCCGCGGACGACGATCATCCCGTCCATGCGCCCGTGCGTGACGGCGAGCGATCGGCCGCGGTGCCGCACGCGCGTGCGATGGTGCGTCGTCGAGTAGAAGCCGTCGGGCGCGACGCCGTCCTTCGTCACGCGCACGAGTCGGACGTCCTTCGCGTCCTCGAGGCGGCAACCGAGCGCGGTGAGGTTCTCGAGGATGGCGTCGAGGCGCGCGCGCGACGACGCCGACACGTCGAGCTCGACCTCGGTGAATTCACGCTTGGTGCGACCGACGTCGAAGCGCGCGATGCGGTAGCGGCCGCCACCGTCGATGATCGCGCCGAGGAAGCGCGACATCAGACCGGTGTCGATCAGATGGCCGCGCGCGGCGACTC
>CAZBOK010000541.1:0-2865 GCA_964493525.1 uncultured Phycisphaeraceae bacterium
CCGGTCGCGCCGAAGCCGACCGCCGCGGTGTACCGCGGCCGCACGTCGGACTTCCTGAGGCTCGGCAAGGACGCCGCGCGCATCCTCGCCGGCCTCGACGGCCGCGCGACGGTCGCGGAGATCGCCGCGCGCTTCCCGGCGGCGCAGCGCGCGAAGATCGTCGAGTTCGTGAAGTCGCTCTTCACGCGCGGGCTCGCGTCCGCGAGCATCGACGCGTCGCGCGATCGCGCGGGGCGCACGTCGATCGCGCGGGTCGAATCGATCGAACAGGAGGCGTCATGAACCGCAGGAAGCGCGAGCCGCATCCGGAGCCCGATCCGAAGGAGATCGCGAGCGACGAGGAGCTCGACCTCGACGTCGAGGAGTCGGACGACGGCGACCGTTTGAAGGAAGGCTTCACCGGACAGGAGCGCTGACGATGAGCGGCGAGAATCGGAAGGACGAGTCGAACGCGAAGCCGCACGGCAAGCCGCCGGCGAACGAGGCGCTGCGGATCGTGCGCGCGAAGGAAGGCGAGAGCGCGGACCTCGACCTCGACGTCGGCGACGCGGAACCCGATCGGCGCTACGGCCGCGAGGACATCGCCGACAAGTGACGGCCGCGGCGCGCGCGGGAAGACGCGCGCGATTCGTGGCGTCCCGACAGGCAACGAAAGAAGGCGGGAGAGCGCCCCGCATGCGCTCTCCCGCCTCACTCAGGAACCCGACGCGTCCGTCTCAGGAAACCGGCTGGAGGAGGAGGAGTCCGGCTCTCACCGCCGCAGCGGACGTCGTCGGTACCACTGTCCGACGTGCTGTATCGGCGGTCGCGCGCGCGTTCTCGATGGACAGTCGCACGCGACGCGAAAACAGCGCACCGCGGATTCGCAGACCTGAAACGCTGAGCGGCGAGCGGAGCGCTCAGCCCGCTCGGGGCCGCGGTTGGACGAACCGGTAGACGGCGTTCAGGAACAGTCCGCTCTGCCCGCGCAGGAAGCTGCGGAAGTTCGGGTCGGTCGAGAACAGGACGACGTGGCCGCGGCCGATCGACACGTCGGCGATGCTCGCCTTGCCCTCGAGCTTGTGGATGTTCTCTTCGCTGATGAAGCCCGACTTGAACGCGCCCTTCTCGAACACGCCGAGCCGCGCGCCCGGCCCTTCGGTGAGGAAGCCGCGCGTCGAATCGATCAGCACGAACGCTTCGTCGCCCACGCCGAACGCGAGCGGATGGTCGGGGTCGAGCCGCACGCGACACAGCGTTCCCGGCACGACGCGATCGAGCTCGCGCAGGCGGCGCTCGCGCATCGGCACCCACGCTTTCTCGGCGTCGTCCTCCGCTTCCTTCTCCTCGCGCGTCTTCACGCCGGTCATCCCGGTCTGCTCTGCGCAGAGCGCCATCGCCGCTCCGCCGATCGCGACGACGACTCCGCCGCGCTCGCAGAACGCCTTCAGGGACGCGGCGTCCTTGCCGAGCGAGCGCGAGTAGCCGAACCCGTCGGGCAGGACGAGGACGTCGTACGCCGAGAGATCGGAGCGCGCGAGCGACGACAACGGGACCAGCGTGAACGGGATCTCGAGGACGTGATCGAAGAGGTGGCGCACGGAGCCGACGGACGTGGAGTCGGTGCCCTCGCCGGTCGCGACTGCGATCGCGGGCGCGAACAACGGCTCGACCGTGTCCGACCCGAGGTCGGGGCCGCGCTCCGAGTGGCCGGTGGCGACGCCGATCACGTGGACGCGCGTCGCGGTCGCGAGCAGATCGAGGCGCGCGCGGAGGTCTTCGGGATTGCCGGACGCGTTGACGACGAGCGTCCCCGCGCCGAAGTCCTGGTCGCCGACGCGAAACGGCCGCGCGGCGCTGCGCACCGACAACCCGCCGCGCAGCGCGCGGTCGAGGAAGCGCGGCGCGTCGAACGAATCCCAGCGCACGAGCCACGCGATCGCGGGCGCCCCTCCTGCCGGCGGCGTGACGCTGCCCTGCCGCGCCGGCGGATCCGTCACGCGCTCGGTCGCGTGGCGCGGCTGCTGCTCGACCCAGAACGCGTCGACGCCGAATGCGAGCGGCAAGCTCCACGCCGACACGTCGTAGAACAGCGCGTCCTTCACCGCGGCGTTCGGTTCGAGCAGCGCCTTCGCGAGGCGCTCGAGCGGTTGCGCGAGCGACACGATGTACGTGCCCGGGGGGAAGCGCCGCTCGATCCCCTTGCCGCCCGACGCGTCGGCGTACCCGTGGCATCCGGCGCCGACGAACGGCTCGGTGGCGCGCGAGACTTCGATGCCCTGGCGCAGGAGGAGCGTGACGAGGTCTTCGACCGGCCCGTCGTCGATGCCGGGGACGAGCAGGTATTCCTTCACCGGGCCGTTCGCGCCCTCCCACATCCCGTCGTCGAAGAAGCGCGCGTAGTGATCGAGGAGCCCGGCGCGGTTCTTCGCCGCGGTCGCGACCGTCGCGAGCGCGGTCGTGAAATGGTGCGACGCGCGATCGCGCAGCGTGAGCACCGACCCGTCCGAGCGCCGGAAGGCGGTGCCGCCCGCGGAGTGGCCGGCCTGCTCGTAGGTCATGCCGATCGCGCCGTTGAAGGTCGGCCACGAGTCGCCGTAGCCGGGATAGAAGAGGTCGAACTCCTCGGCGGTGTAGTACCCCCAGCCGAAGCGATCGAACGCCGCGGCGTTCCCCTTGCCGAACTCCTCGCCCCACCGCACGACCGACGCCGGGAGGTTCGCGTTCACCGGCACGGCCGCGGGGAAGAAGAAGTAGGACGACTCCGCTCCCATCTCGTGATAGTCGCAGTGCACTTGCGGCCGGAACCGGCGGTATTGCGCGAGCCGCGCGCGCGTCTCGACCTGCGTCTGGAAGGCCCAATCGCGGTTGAGATCGAAGTAGTAG
>CAZBOK010000542.1:0-2860 GCA_964493525.1 uncultured Phycisphaeraceae bacterium
CCGGACGGAACCGCGCCTGCTCCGGCGGCTCCCGCGACGAATTTCGCGGCGCTCGACGGCGCCGCGCTCGCGGCCGCCGTCGGGGTCTCGCGCGCCGACAAGCCGCTCGCGACGATCGACGGCGCGCCGATCGAGGCGAGCGACGTCCTGCCGGTGATCTACCTGACGCAGACCGAGCTCGTGTATGCGGCGCTCGAGCAGGCGGTGCGCCGGAAGCTCCTGCTCGCGGAAGTGGCGCGGCTCGGCATCACCGTCGATGAATCGGCGGTCGAGGCGTCCGCCGCGCGCGTGCTGCGCGAGCAAGCCGCGAACTTCCGGCTCGCGGCCGGACCGGACCAGGACTTCGAGAAGTTCATCGAGCAACGCTACGGCACCAAGCCCGAGGCCTACCACGCGGCGGTGCGGTCGCAGGTGATGGAAGAGTTGTTCCTCGGACGCACGATTCGGTTCGAGGCGTCGCGCCACGACCGCATCGTGGTGCGGATCATCGTGGTCGACGACCTCGAGAAGGCGAACGACATCACCAAGAAGCTGAAGGAGGGGGCGAACTTCGCCGCGCTCGCGAAGACGTCGTCGATCGATCCGTCCGGCAAGGACGGCGGCCTGTTCCCGGCCGTCGCGACCGACTGCCCGCACCCGCTCCTCGCCGGATTGAAGGACCTCGCCGACGGCCAGCTCTCGGAGATGGCGACCTATCAGAAGGACGGAGTCACGCTGTTCCGCATCGCGCGGCTCGAGAAGCACTTGCCGGCCGAAGGCGGAACGTGGGCCGACCACAGGGCGGCGATCGAGAAGTCGTTGGCGGAGCGGGCGATCGATCCGTTCGAGATCGTCGAGTGGGACCGTCGCGTGCGCGCCGACCACACGATCGAAGTCCAGCTCGGGAAATGACGCAAAGCTCGCGCGACGCCGACTTTCTTGCGGCAGAATCTGCGAGTTGATAAGTTCCCGCGTTTCTCCCGGGGTCGAGCGGATGGCCCGCAGGAAAGCACAACCCGACGCATCGAACGGCGCGGCTCCGTCACCGGAGGCGAGCGATGCCGCGTCGTCGTCGGTTCCCGCGGTCGACCCGGTCGAGATCGCGAGCGATGACACCGACGTCGAGAGCGAGTCGGACGTCGCGCTCGACGCCGATCCGTCTTTCGTCGACGCGGGCGTCGCGACGGATGGCGCGGGCGTCGCGACGGGGGGCGCGGGCGTCGCAACGGATGGCGCGGATCCCGCGGCTGCGACCGGCGCGGAAGCGGAACTGCCGGAGCCGGACGACCGCGAACTGGAGCACGTCCTCGAGGCACTGCTCTTCGCCGCGAGCGAGCCGCTCACGGCCGCCCGACTCGCCGACGCCGCCGCGACGCGTTCGCCGCGCCGCGTGAAAGCCGCGATCGAGCGGCTGCGCGCGCACTACCGCGCCGATGACCGCGCGTTCGACGTGTTGGAGATCGGCGGCGGTTACCGCCTCTACAGCCGTCCGGAGCTCGCGCATTGGGTCGCCCGACTTGAGGCCGTCCGCGCGCCGGAGCGGCTCTCCGCCGCCGCGCTCGAGACGCTCGCGATCATCGCGTATCGACAACCGATCATCCGCGCCGACATCGACGCCGTTCGCGGCGTCCAGTCCGGCGCGATCCTGAAAAGCCTCCTGGACCGTAAGCTGATCCGCGTGGTCGGCCGCTCCGATCGTCCGGGACGACCGCTCCTGTTCGGCACGGCGCGCCGCTTCCTCGACCACTTCGGTCTCGCGTCCGTGAAGGATCTCCCCAAGGTCGAGGACTTGAAAGCTCCGTGAGCGCCGCTTCCCGCGCTCGCGGTCACCGGTAACGAGGCAACGATGGCACTGCGCTGGTTCCGACAGAACAAGCGGTTCACGAGGTGGGTCTATCTCGCCGTCACCATCTTCACGATGTTGACGTTCTCGGTCGTCGCATCGGTCGAGAGCTTCTTCTCGTGCAGCGGCAACGGCAGCCACGATCCCGTCATCGGCAAGTTCGAGACGAACGGCACGGTCCACGAGATCACCGGCACCGAGTTCACCGCGATGTCGCAGAACATGGCGCGGTTCGGGATGACCTCGTCCGACGACCGCAAGGGCGACTCGGTCTGGCACTTCCTCATGCTCGACCAGCTCGCGCGCGACGCGGGCATCGTCGTCTCCGACGCGATGGTGCGTGACTTCCTGCGCGCGTCGTTCGGCATCGAGACGAAGGAACACTACACCGCGTTCCTGAACCACTACTCGCTGCAGTCCGGGCCCGCGCACGAGCTGTTCGCGTCGCTCATCCGCGTGAACATCTACACCACGCTGAACCGCGACAACGACAAGCCGTCGAGCGACGAGATCTTCAATCGCTTCAAGCAGGACAACGAGATGATCTCGCTGCGCTACGTCGCGTTCGACGACGACGCGTTCGCCGCGCAGCTCGATCCCGCGAAGACGAGCGAGGACGACCTCAAGAAGTTCTACAGCGACGAGCTGGCGTCGACGGTGAAGACGAACGAGTACTCGACGCCCGAGAAGTTCGTTCTCGACGCCGCGATCATCGACCCGGAGACCGCGACGATCGAGTCGCTGGTCGCAGTGCTCCCGGCGGACGAGCAGTCGGTGTCGGACGAAGACGCGCAGACGTTCTACGACGACAACCGCGAACTCTGGCGCAAGCCGAAGGCGGCGTCCGCTCCGGCGAGCGCTCCCGAGAACGCGAGCGCGCCCGCGACGCCGGCGAACGACGAGGACGAAGACGCCGACTCGAACTTCAAGCCGCTGTCCGAAGTCCGCGACGACGTGAAGAAGCGCGTCCTCGCCGGTCGCGTCGTCTCGGCCGCGGCGCAGTTCTATCGCGAGGAGCGCGACAAGCAGAAGAAGGCC
>CAZBOK010000543.1:0-2853 GCA_964493525.1 uncultured Phycisphaeraceae bacterium
GGGTCGTCCGCGAGCAGCGGCGCGAGGATGCGCGCTCCTTTGTGATGCATCGGCACGATCACGCCCGCGGGTTCCGGCGCGAGGATCGGGTCGTCCGCGAGCAGCGGCGCGAGGCGGCGCGCGCGGTTGCCGTCCGCGGCGTGCAGCCGGCCGCCGTAGAACGCCGCGCTCGGGAACCGCACGAGGTCTTCGTTCATGCGGTAGGTGCGCGAGAGGAGGCGCGGCGTCGAGCGCTCCGCGAGATGCTCGAACAACGACCGCGACGCGATCGGGTCGGGGTGCTCGGCGACCACGAGCGGCGGCAGTTGCCGATGATCGCCGATGATCACGAAGCGCTCGCCGAGCGGCAGCACCGAGCACGCGTTCGCGAGCGAGACTTGCCCGGCCTCGTCGATCAGCACGAGGTCGAAGCGCCGGCCGAGCAGCGCGACCGCGGCGTGCGTCGTCACGCCGACGACGGTGCCGGGATCGAGCGCGCGCTGCGGCGGCAGGCGGCCCGCGGTCGGCACGAGGCGCGCGCCGGCGGCGTCGAGCCCGTCGGCGTTGGCGGCGGCGCCGATCTTCACGACGTTCGGCGGACTGCCTTCGCGCAGGAGCGCGGCGAGCACGTTGTTCACCGCGCGGTGCGTGAACGCGGCGACCAGCACGCGGAGCCCGGCGTGCGCGGCGGCCGCGACGATCGCCGCCGCGAGCCGCGTCTTGCCGGCGCCGGGCGGCCCTTGCACGAGGGTGCACGCGCGCGTCGCGACGTCCGCGAACGCGGCGGCCTGGTCGGCATCGAGTCCGTCGGCGAAGCACCGATCGAGCGCGATCGATTCGCGGGCTGTCGCAGGGAGATCGCCTTCGAGAAGCGCGCGCGCTGCGGCAAGCTTCGCGTCGCCGAACAGCGCGGCGACGGCGCGGAGCTGACGGTCGGAGAGATCGAGCTCGCGCCGGTCGAGCACGAGCGCGCCGCGCAGCTCGGCCGGATCGACGCGTACGTCGGACTGGAACCGGTCGGGCTCGACGGTGACGACGCGCGCGACCGGATCGTGGTCGCGAAACGTCACCGGCATCCCCCGGTCGGGGCGGTCGCCGGCGGAGAGCCACAGCGGATCGCCGGCGCGGAACCGCGAGCGGTTCTCGCCGCAACTCAGCCGCAGCACGCCGTCCGCCTCCTTGCGCACCACCACCAGTTCGCGCACCGATTCCCCGGCCTCGACGCGCTCCGCGACCGGCAGCGCGTGCACGTCGCGCAACTGCTTCCGTCCCGCGCGCCGCTCGCGGCGGATCGCGCGCAGCAGGCGCTCGCGCAGATCGGAGGTCGTCGATGCGTCGGTCACGGGGCGCCGCCGATCTCGAGCGCGAGCCGCCGCAGCCGCGCGATCCACGCGAGGTCGCGGCGCAACGTGGCTTCGATCGCGGCGCGGCCGGCGACCGCGTCGTCGGTCGATTCCTCGAGCCACGCCAACGCCGCGAGATCGGTCGACTCGCCGGCCGCGTCGGTGGCCGGCGCGAGTCCGGCCGCGCGCGCGGCGGCGAGCGGTGAGCGATCGGAGCCGGGAAACGCGACGGAGCGGCGCAGCTCGCTGCGCAAGTCGAGCAGCCGGTCCTCGACGCGGTCGAGCGCGTCGTCGCCGAGCGCCTTCGCGACGCGGTCCCGCACCGCCTCCAACGCGCGCTCGACCTGCGGACCGTGCACGAGGATCGGGCCGTCGGAGCGGCGCAGGTTGTTCACCAGTTCGACGAGATCGGCGTCGGCGTTCGCGTTCTCGCGCGCGCGCAGGAAGCGCACGCGGAAGCGTTCGGAATCGTCGAGCACGAGGCCCGCGAGAGCGACCGCCGGCTCGGCGAGGCGCTCGTCGAACGACGCGGTGAGCGCGAACTTCGCGGCTTTGAGCTCGTCGCGCGGCGCTCCGGAGGCGAGCGGACGGCCTTCGCGGAGCGCGCGGGCGCGGAGCCGCGCGCGGCGCAGGAAGTCGACGTTCGAGTCGGCCGCGGTTGCGATCGCCGCGAGATCCTCGGCGCCCGCGAGGTCGGCGACGGTGCGGATACCGGCGGCGACGAGCGCTGCCTTCTGCGCGCGCGTCACGCCGCCGGCGAGCGAGAGATCGTCGGCCGCGTCGAGGTCGGCGTCGCAGACCAGGCGATACCGGCAATCCGCGCACGCGTCGATGCGGTGCGCCCCGGGATCGGCGTCGCGCGATTCGCGGAACGCGCCGAACCGCTCGAGCTGATGCTCGACCGACGCCGCGAGGTCGGCGACGTCGAACGACGCGCGCGATCCGTCGCGCAGGATCACGTGGCCGCGCACCGGCGGCGGCGCGTCCGGCCGCGCGAGCGCCAGGAGCCGCGAGTAGAACGCGATCTGCATGCGCGCCGACGCGTGCACCTTGTGCGTCGACTTGACGTCGGCGACCTCATACGCGCCGCGCGCGTCCTTCAGAAGCAGGTCGGGACGACCGAGCGCGTCGCCGACGCGCAGGACTCCGTTCGCGATCGCCTGCGCGCCGCGCTCCATCGCGGCGAGCGTCGCCGCGTGGCCCGCGTCCCAGTCGCCGAGCTTGAACTTGACGACCTCCGGCGCGATCGCCGCGAGGATCTTCTCCTCGACGCGGCGCCCGACCCCGAAGAACACGCGCATCCGCGCCGTCGGCGGCAGCTCCTGGTCCTTCGGCAGCCAGAACGCGAGGAACGGCAGCCGCGGGCAGGTCAGCGACTCCTTGAACTTGGTGCCGTCGATCGGACGGAGCGTGCGCGGTGCCGGCATGGAGCGCGCATCATTGCGGACCGCGCGCGCGGCGGAAGGGGAAGAACCGGGCGCTTCAGGATCCTGTGTGGGTGACACGGCATTGTGAGGGGTAGAGGTCGAGG
>CAZBOK010000544.1:0-2848 GCA_964493525.1 uncultured Phycisphaeraceae bacterium
CGGGGTGCAGGAGTCCGTGCAGCGGAGCGCCGTCCAGGACGATTCCGACGCCGACTCCGGTGCCGACGGTGATGTACGCGGCGGAGCGACAACCGCGCGCCGCGCCGAGCGCCGCCTCCGCGAGCGCGGCGCCGTTCACGTCGGTATCGAGCGCGATCGGGACCGTGAGCCGCGCGGCGATCGCCGCGACGAGGTTCGTGTCCGACCAACCTTCTTTCGGAGTGCCGAGCAGCGTGCCGAACGTGCGCGAGCTCGGGTCGACGTCGATCGGACCGAACGCCGCGATCCCGAGCGAGCCGATCGCGCGCGGCTCGAGCCAGTCGATGATCGCGTCGAGCGTCGCCTCGGGAGCGCGCGTGTCGATCGTCGTCTCGGCGACGACGCGCCCGTCCGCGTGCCCGACGACGACGCGGCAGTGCGTGCCGCCGGTTTCGATCCCGCCGAGGAGTCGTGGTTCGACCGTCATGAGAGCCGTTTCTTCGCGCGCGGCGCCGCGTCGATCGGGCCGGCGGCGTTCGCGCCGGGCCACGCCGGCGGCGGCCGATGCTTCGCCGCGTCGAGCGCGCGTTCGACACGATCGATTTCGGTCTTCCAGTCGTGGCGCCAGTCGATCGACCAGATGCGATGGAGCTGCCAGCCGAGTCTCTCGAGCACCTCGCGGCGCAGGCGATCGCGGTCGCGCGAGGTCGCGCCGGACCGATAGTTCGCGCCGTCGCATTCGATCGCGAGGCGCCAGCACCGGGGCCGCGCGGGGTCGCGCACCGCGAAGTCGATGCGGTACGCCGACGCGCCGACCTGCCGATCGAACGCGATGCCGCGCTCCGCGAGCCGCCGCGCGACGTCGTCCTCGAACGCGCTCGCACCCGCTCCGCCCGCCGCTGCCGCTGTCCCCACGGCCGCGGGCTCCGTCGGGCCGCGCTCCGCGTAGGCGAGGAACTCCTTCAGGTGCAGGACGCCGAGGCCGCGCGCGCGATCGACGTCGATCGCTTCCGAGCCGAGCGTCGAGAACACGAGCAGCGATTCGCGGGCGCGCGTGATCGCGACGTTCAAGCGCCGCTCGCCGCCGTCCTGGTTCAGCGGTCCGAAGTTCATCGAGAGCTTGCCGTCCGCGTCCGGCCCGTAGGTCACGGAGAACAGCATGACGTCGCGCTCGTCGCCCTGCACGCTCTCGAGGTTCTTCACGAACACCGGCTCCGCGACGCCGCCGTCCGCGTCCGCCTCGTGGAAGTACGGCTCGATCTCCGGGTGCGCGCCGCGCGCGTCGTCGAGGAGATCTTCGATCAGCGTCTGCTGCGGCAGGTTGAACGTGACGACGCCGATCGAGCGCGCGCGGCGCGCGGGATCCGTGAGGGCGGCGACGACCCACGCCACGATCGCTTCGGCCTCGGCGCGGTTCGTGCGCGTCCTGCCGCGATCGAACGCCCCTTCGACTCGCACCAGCCGCACGCCGAAGCGGTCGGCCGCTGCCGACGCGCCTCCCGCGCCCGCCGCGACGGGCGCCGCGCACGGGAAGGTCGACAGCCGGTTGCCGTAGTACCGCGCGTTGCTGAACGCGATCAGCCGCTCGTCGCGGCTGCGGTAGTGCCACTCGAGCATGAGCGACGGGATGCCGACCGCTTCGCACTCCTTCAGGATCGAGTCGAGGTCCGGCACGTCCTCGGGCAGATCGTCGTCGAGCGGTGCGTCGTCGTCGGACGTCGCGAAGAAGCGCGTCGGCGGGAGCTGCTTCGAGTCGCCGACCACGATCACTTGCCGCCCGCGCGCGATCGCGCCGATCGCGTCCTGCGTCGTGATCTGCGAGGCCTCGTCGAAGATGACGAGGTCGAAACGCGCCGACGACGCGGGCAGGTATTGCGCGATCGAGAGCGGCGACATCAGGAAGCACGGTTTCAGCCGCAGCGCCAGTTCGGGCACTCGCTCGAGCAGTCGGCGGATCGGCCAGTGCGCGCGCTTCTTCAGGGCTTCGCGCCGCACGATGCCGATGTCGGTGTCGGGGCCGGCGGCCGCGGAGAGATCGGGGCGCGCCGCCGCGACGAGCGCCGCGACGACCGGTCCGGTCGAGGCGACGGCGCCGCGATCGGCGGCGGCGAACTCGTCCGCGACGCGCGAATGTTCGCGGCCGTCGAACCCGCGCAGCTCGCGGTCGCCCTCGATCGCCGCGTCGACCCACGCCGTGAAGAACGCGCGCTCGAACGCGGGGCGCAGTTGATCGTGCTCGATCGTGCCGCCGCGCAGCCGATCGACCAGCGCGGCGAGGCCGACGTCACGCGAAGCGTTCGCGGCGGCGACGAACCGCGTCCACGCGCGCAGCCGGGGGAACTCCGCGCGCCAGGTCGCGACGCGGTCGACCACCGCGCTGACCGGGTGCGCTTCGTTCTGCGCGCCGAACGCGCGCGCGACGTCGACGACCAGCGCCGTCACCACCGTCGCGAGCGCTGCGCGGAACGACGCGAGCGTGCGGTCGAGCTCCGCCGCATCGAGGCGGACGTCGTCCGCCGGGAGCGTGACGCGCGTGACCGACGTGGTCCGCGCGACGTCGCCTTCGGCGGCGAGGAACTCGCGGCAGAACTTCACGACGCGCCCGGCCTCGTCGGGCATCGCTCCCGCGCCGAGCGTCTCCGCGACGAACGGGCGCTCGCGATCGATCTCGGCGTCGAGCGTCCGGACTCCGCGCGCGCGGTTCAGCAGATCGCGGAGCGCGGGCGGAGGTGGAAGCGGAGCGTGTGCGACCGCGGCGAGCTGCGACGTCGGCGCGCGCAACGCGAACCAGCGCACCGGGGCGAGCGAATCGGCGGAGCGCTCGAACCGCGCCGCGAGCGCATCGAGATCGAGCGCGAACAGCTCGGGG
>CAZBOK010000545.1:0-2838 GCA_964493525.1 uncultured Phycisphaeraceae bacterium
GGTCGATCACTCGACGAGGTGATTCTCCGCGAGCGCGCGCAGGACGAACTCGGCAAGCACCGCGTGCCCGAGGTCGTTCATGTGCGTCTCGCGCACGTTGAACATCGGCTCGACGCGCGCGCGTTCGCGGAGCGCGTCGAGCGGGTCGACGCAGATCACGCCTTCCTGCGCGCACATCGCCCGCAGCCGGCGTTGCGGCCGCTCGATGTCGTAGTTGTCGCGCGTCGTGTTCTGCTCCTTCGCGAGCGCGTCGAGGAGCGCGTCGTCGAGTTGATGCTCGTCCGGAATCAGCAGCACGACGAGGCGCGCGCCGTGCTCCTTCACCGAGTCGTTCAACGCGTGGAGGATCGTCGCGATGCGATCGCTCGCCCGTTCGAACTGCGCGGTCGGTCCGGGGCGCCGGTCGCTGATCACGAGTCGCGCGGCGATGATCTCGTGGTGCGCCGCCACGGAGTACTTGGGAGCGGTGCGATCGTAGACGGCGTGCGCGTGCGGTCGCACGATCCCGCCGACCGGCGCGCTCGCCGTCGAAGGTGTCGCGAGCTCGGGCGCCGGATCCGCGGCGCCGGGATTCGCCGCGGGCGATCCGCCGAGCCGACGGAGTCGTGACATGTTGCGGAACAGGCGCACGACGTAGGAGCGGCGCGCCCAGCGATCGAGCGCGCTCTGGTCGGCGAGGTCCGCGTCGACTTCGAGGAAGTCGTTGCCGACGGAGAGCGCGAGGATGACGACGTCGGGCGAAAGCCGTTGTCCTTCGATCTCCCACATCCGCAGCTCGAACTCGGGTCCGACCGCCGGGATCGCGAGGCTCACCAGCTCGACCGAACGATCCTTCACGCGCTCCGCCAGCGCGGTGTGCACGCGGCTGTGCCAGAGATCGAGGAACGGCATCCCGCCGGAAGCCCACGTGTGCGAATCCCCGAGCACGACGATGCGCGTCGAGTGGGGCGGCTTCTGATCGGCGTACTCGATCGTTCGCAGGCCGCGCGAGTTGAGGATGAAGTCGTTGCTCATCGCGAACGGATCGATCGGTTGACCGCTCGCTGCGATGAGCTCAGGGAGCGTCTCGATCTTCCCGTATGAAGTCTGCGCCCCCGACATGTAGAGCCAGCCGTACCAGCCGCCGCACAGGTCGTGCGCCACGCGCAGGCCGAGCTCGAGCAGGACGATCCCGATGAACGGAGACAAGAGGAGCACCGCGAGGCGGCCGCGCCTCGCGGCGGGGGGCGTCGTTCGCGGGCTCGCCGGTTCCGATCGGTCTCGAGCAGGAGCAGAGGCGTCCATCGGCAGCGCGCGGAGGGTACTGCGCCCGATCGACGCGAACAACTCGGGCGGCGCGCGAGCCTCCGCGCGGTCGGGATGGAACCGGTTTGCCCGCGGCGCGGTCCGACGGCTCGGGTTAATCTCCCGCGCCGAGGAGATTCCGCCGTTCGGGGGCCGTCATGTCGTTCGCTGATTCCCTGCTGATTCGCCTGCGTCAACGCGGCGTCTGGAGCGATCCGGGCCGCAAGTATCGGACGCTGCTCAGCTTTTCCGAGACCGAAGCCGACGGCGGCAACGACCTCGTGCGCGCCGGGCGACGCATCTCGGACGCCGAGCTTCGCAAGCACATCGAGCGACACTCGAACGACGAAGTTCGGCACGCCGACCTGTTCCGCCGCCGCGCCGCCGAGGTGGCGCGCGAGCACAACATCCCGATCGGCGGCGACAGCGAACTCGACGCCCGCTACGACCTCGCGGGCGCGCGCAAGGGAAACGACGTCGACGGGCACGGCTTCATGAACGCGGGGCTGATCGACGAGCTCGGCGAGCTCGAGTACGTCGCGATGGTGCACGTCGCGGAGTGCAAGGCCGCGGAGCTGTTCTCGCTCTACCGCGACATGAACGAGCACGACGCCAGGACGAAGGCCGTGTTCGAAGAGATCCTGAAGGACGAGAAGTACCACGTGGCCTACACGCGCAGCTTCCTCGACAAATGGGAGAAGGCGGGCCGCGGCGACGAGGTGAACGAGGCCTTGAAGAAGGCGAAGGGGTCGCGGCGCATGCGGGCGTGGAAAGCGTTCGGTCTGCGCTCGGCGTCGGGCTTCGCGCATGTGCTCCTATTCGTGATGTATTGGACCGTCCTCCTGCCGTTCCACCTGATCTCGCGTTCGGGCAAACGACCCGCCGGCCTGCAGCCGCCGCGTCCGCTCGGTTCCCCCGCGATGCGAGTCGGCCAGTACTGAGATGCGCGTCCTCGGCATCTCCGCGTTCCACCGCGACTCCGCGGCGGCTCTGGTCGTCGACGGCGTCCCGGTCGCCGCCGCGCAGGAAGAGCGGTACACCCGCAAGCGCGTCGACTCCGCGTTCCCGCGCCGCGCCGCGCGCTACTGCCTGGATCGTGTCGGGATCACCGCCGGCGATCTCGATGCCGTCGTCTTCCACGAGAAGCCGCTGCGCAAGTTCGAGCGCACGTTGACGACGCAGCTGCGCTCGTTCCCGCGCTCGTCGCGCACGTTCGCGCGCGCGATGTTCCTCTGGCTCGGCGATCGACTGTGGCTGCGCTCGAAGATTGCGAGCGAGCTCTCGATCGATCCCGGGATGATCGCGTTCGTCGAGCACCAGCGCGCGCACGCGGCGTCCGCCTTCTTCGCCGCGCCGTTCGACGATGCGGCGATCCTCACGCTCGACGACATGGGGGAGTGGGCGACGGCGTCGATCGCGCGCGGCCGCGGCAAGGAGATCTCGATCGAGTGCGAGACGATGTTCCCGCACTCGCTCGGTCTCTGGTACTCGGCGTTCGTCCAGTTCCTCGGGATGGAGCCGGGGATCGACGAGGAGAAGCTCGAAGCGCTCGGG
>CAZBOK010000546.1:0-2828 GCA_964493525.1 uncultured Phycisphaeraceae bacterium
GTTCCCGGGTGAAGTCGCCATGCGCGCCGCGACGCGCCGCGGCTCGAGCACGACGACTTCACCCGGGAACTGCGCCAGCAATGCCGGCGGCACGCGCGTCGTCTTCCCCGACCCGGGCGGTGCGGTCAGCGCCACCGCCGCCGCCTCGCGGAGCGCGGCGACGATCTCGGCGAGCCGTCCGTCGATCGGGAGGGGGTCGGGCACGCGCGAGAGCCGAACCGATCCGCGCGGCGCGATCAAGCGGCGGCGTCCTTCCCCGCGCGCTGGTAGCGTGTTCGCGCCATGCGACTCGTCCTCGCCTTCCTGATCGGGATCGGTGTCTGCATCCTCGTCGGCACCGTCACGCTGCGGCTGATGCGGTGGAAGGACGACCGTCGCGTCGCGGCGGCCTGGTCGTCGCTCGCGGCGGAGAACGACCCGGCGCGCTTCGATCCCGCGAGCATCGCCGACCTGCCGGAGCCGGCGCGCCGCTTCCTGCTGCACTCGATCGAGCCGGCCGCTCGGCTCGCGCGGTCGATCGACCTCCGTATGGAGGGTCAATTCCTCCCGACGACCGGCGCCGACTTCGCGTCGCTCGTCGCCGAGGAGCGCGTCACGCCCGGACGCGGCTTCGTGTGGCGCGCCGATCTCGTCGCAAGCAAGATCGAGATCAACGGCGCCGAGACGTTCATCGACGGTGCGGGCTGCCGCTCGTTCTGGCGCTCGTTCCTGCCGGCGCGCGACGATTCCGCCGACGTCTCGCGCTCACTCGCGGGACGTGCCGCGCTGGAGAGCGTCTTCGTCCCGACGACCCTGCTTCCGCAACGCGGCGCGACCTGGACCGCCGTCGACGCGGATCGCGCCGAGGTCGCGCTCGGCGACGCGGGCGCCGCGACCAGCGTCGTCATCACGGTCGCGCCCGACGGGCGCCTCGCGTCCGCCACGTGCGAACGCTGGGGCAACGACACCGCAGATCGCGCTTGGACCAAGCAGGCGTTCACGATCGACGTCGACCTCACGGCCCCCGAGCTGCGCGTGAGCGGCATCGCCGTGCCGGGGAAGTTCGCGGCCGCGTGGGGTCGCGGGGATCAACGCCACGAGTTCCTCCGCGCCACCGTCGTCGGCGCGGAGTTCCGATGACCCCTGAGCCGGCGACCGACAAGAACCCGGTTTTTGTCCAAGTCCGCCCCGCGGCGTCCCGTTCGTCGCGCCGGAGACGCACGGAATGAGCGAACTGCCGAGCGTGGGCGATCTGCTCGATCGCTGGAAGCGGCGCGATGACGCCGCCTTCGCCGCGCTCGTCGACCGCTTCCAGGGAGCGCTCCTGCGCTACGCCCGCGCCGTGATCGGCAACGCCGACGCGTTCTGCGCGGCCGACGTGGTGCAGGAGGTCTTCCTGAAGCTCGCTCGCGTCCCGCCGTCTCTCCCCGAGGAAGCGCGCGGCGACGCGCGTCGCGAGGAATCGATCCTCACCTCGTGGCTGTTCCGCGTGACACGGAGTTCCGCAATGGACCTCATCCGCAGCGAGACGCGCCGCAAAGTCCGCGAGGAGCAGAGCGCCGCGCCCGAATCGGCGCCGCCCGCGCCGAGCCAAGCCGAGCACCGCGACACGCGCCGCCTCGTCGAGGCCGGCATCGAGCGTCTGCCGGCCGATCAACGCGACGTGCTGGTGCTCCGACTGCTCGATCACAAGAGCTACCGCGAGATCGCGGAGATCACGGGGAGGAAGGAAGGCACGGTGGCGTGGTTGATCAGCGAGGGATTGAAGCGCCTCGCCGCATCGCTCGCGCCGCTCCTCGATCTCGAGCGCGCACCGGCCGCGGCGCGCGTCGGACGACCGCTTCTGGGAGAGACGTCATGAACCAGAACGAGAACGATCTGCACGTCAAGCTGTGCGCCGACCTGCTCGGCGAGTTGCCGGCAGCGGAACGCGCCACGCTCGAGCGAGCGCTCGCGAACGACCCGGAGCTGCGCGCCGAGCGCGCGCGGATCGCGGCCACGATCGGCCTCGTCGAGTCCACGCTCGGCGCGACGCCGGACGAGACGATGCCCGCCGCGACGCGCGAGCGGTTGATGGCCGAGGCGACGCGGCGCGCCGGAGCCGGACGCCGCTGGATCGTCCCGATCTCGCTGGTCGCGACCGCCGCGGCCGCCGTCTTCGTCGTGTCGGTCCTGCTGCGCGACGACGCGAAGACCGGCGGAGAGACTCGGAAGCAGGAGATCGCGGCCGCACCGCCCGCGACGGACGGGGACGCCGATCTCGGCGAAGCGAGCGAGAAGCAGGACGACGCGAGCCGGCCCGGGGAATCGAAGGCGGCCCGCAACGAGACGCTCGACTTCGAGAAGCGGTCCGCCGGACTGGACGCCAAGCCGGCCGGCACCGAGCGCGAGAAGAATGCACAGATGGTCGAGGAAGAACGGCGGCTCGAGGACTCGATCGAGAAGTTGAAGGCGACCGCTCCGCAAGATGCCGCGACGGACCAGCGAGACTCGGAGCACCTGAAGGTTCTGCAACCGAACGGGTCTGCGGCTCCACCGCTCGCCGGTACGAACAAGAAAAACGAGCCCGTCGCGAGCGACGACAAGCGCATCGATCCGGTCCTTCACGACCTTCATGAAGAAGCGAAGAGCCCGCCCGGTGATTCCGTTCCGCCGATTCCCGCGCCGCAGACGGATTCGGTCGACCTCGTGTCGCAGACCGTCCCGGCCCCGCCGCCGGGTCCTGCCACGCAGAGCAAGGATCCGGGGCTCGTGCTCGAAGACCTCGCGAGGCAATGGCGGTCGCACGATTCCGAGCAGGGCGTGGTCGGCGGCGTGAGCCCGCCGGCGAATCCGGCCGGCGCGGGCGG
>CAZBOK010000547.1:0-2819 GCA_964493525.1 uncultured Phycisphaeraceae bacterium
CATCGCGAAGGACGGCACGCACGGCCACGCGCTCACCGCGCTCGCGGACTGGTACCTGCTCTCGGCGCCGGCGGACGCGCGCGACATCGAACGCGGCCTCGACTTCGCGTCGCGCGCGGTGCGCGCGACCGGCGAGCAGGACGCCCGCGCGCTCGCGCTGCGCGCCCGCGGACTCGAATGGACCGGCGACCACACGGGCGCCCTCGAATCGATCGCGAAGGCGCGGCGCCTCGAGCCGAAGAGCGGCGCCTGGACGACGCTCGAGACGCAGATCAAGGACGGGAAGCTCGACCGCACCCCGCTGTCAGGGCGCTAGTCGCTCGATCTTCCACGCGGCGCCGACGCGCCGATAGCGCACGCGGTCGTGCAGGCGATGGTCGTGCCCCTGCCAGAACTCGATCGCCTTCGGCGTCAGCACGAACCCGCCCCAATGCGGGGGGGCGGGGATCTCGCGACCTTCGAACTTCTTCATCGCGTCCTTCACCCGCCGCGCGAGCGTCTCACGATCCGGGATCACGCGGCTCTGGGGCGACGCCCACGCGCCGATGCGCGAACCGAGCGGCCGCGTGCGGAAGTACGCCTCGGTCACGCGACGCGAAGCGCGGCGCACGGCCCCGACGACGCGCACCTGCCGCTCGATGTCGGGCCAGTAGAAGACGAGCGCCGCGCGCGGATTCGCCGCGAGCTCGCGACCCTTCGCGCTCTCGTAGTTCGTGAAGAACAGGAAGCCGCCGGCGTCGATGCCCTTCAACAGCACGATGCGCGCGGAGGGGACGCCGCGGCGGTCCGCCGTCGCGAGCGTCATCGCGTTCGGCTCGCGCGGCTCGCAGCGCAGCCAGTCGTCGAACCAGCGGTCGAACTGGACGAACGGGTCCCGATCAACGCTCTTCGCGTCGAGCGACATCGGTCACACGAACAACGGCGCGAGGACGAGGGTCACGGTCGACATCAGCTTGATCAACACGTGCAGCGACGGGCCGGCCGTGTCCTTGAAGGGGTCGCCGACCGTGTCGCCGACGACCGCGGCCTTGTGTGCGTCGGAGCCCTTGCCGCCGTGGTTGCCGAGCTCGATCAGCTTCTTCGCGTTGTCCCAGGCGCCGCCGCCGTTGTTCAGCAGGATCGCGACCAGGATGCCGGCGATCGTGCCGATCATCAGGAAGCCCGCGACGGCCTCCGCGCCGATGTTCATCTGCTTGAAGACGAGGCCGACGCCGACCGGCAGCGCGACCGCGATGATCCCCGGGAACACCATCTGGCGCAGCGCGCCCACGGTCACGATGTCGACGCACGCCGCGTAGTCCGGCGGGCTCGTGCCCTTCAGGATGCCGGGGTTCGCCTGGTATTGCCGGCGCACTTCGACGATCACGGTCTGGGCCGCCTTCGCGACCGCGCTGATCGCGAGCGACGAGAACCAGAACACCATCATCGCGCCGAGGAGCCCCGCGACGAACACGGCGGGCTTCGAGATGTCGACGCTCTTCAGGTCGACGCCGAGCGCACGGATCTCGTCGAGATAGGCCGAGAACAGGAGGAACGCGGCGAGAGCGGCCGAGCCGATCGCGTACCCCTTCGTCAGCGCCTTCGTGGTGTTGCCCGCGGCGTCGAGACGATCGGTGCGCGCGCGGACGTCCTTCGGCTGACCGCTCATCTCGACGATGCCGCCGGCGTTGTCGGTGATCGGGCCGAACGTGTCCATCGCGAGCACGAAGCCCGCGGTGCCGAGCATTCCCATCGTCGCCGCGGCGATGCCGAACAGGCCGGCGTGCTCGAGCCCGCTCGTCTCGCCGAGCTGATAGGAGCCGAGGATCGCTGCGCCGATCACGAACGCAGGCGCCGCCGTGTTCTCGAACGCCATCGCCATGCCCGAGATGATGTTCGTCGCCGCGCCGGTGACCGACGCCTTCGCGATCGTGCGGATCGGGCGGAACTTGTGCTCCGTGTAGTACTGCGTGATGTAGAGGAACGCGATCGACGTCGCGATCCCGACCAGGCCGCACGACGCGAAGTGCCACCACGCGTCGGGCGCGCCCGACGGATTCAGCAGCGCCTTGCACGCGTAGATGAACCCGCCGGCGATCAGCGCCGCGGTGACCCAGAACCCCTTGTTCAGGGAATCCATCGGGTTCTTGTCCTCGGTGCCGCGCACGACGAGGACGCCGACGATCGACGCGACCAGGCCGAGCGCAGCGACGACGAGCGGGAAGAGGATCACGCCCGCGGCGGAGACTTCGCTGAACCAGTTCGCGTTGTTCACGACGAGCGTCGAGCCGAGGATCATCGCGCCGATGTTCTCGGCGGCGGTCGACTCGAAGAGGTCGGCGCCGCGGCCGGCGCAGTCGCCGACGTTGTCGCCCACGAGGTCGGCGACGACGGCCGCGTTGCGCGGGTCGTCTTCGGGGATACCAGCCTCGACCTTACCGACGAGGTCCGCACCCACGTCGGCGGCCTTCGTGTAGATACCGCCGCCCAGCTGGGCGAAAAGTGCCACGAAGCTCGCGCCGAAGCCGAAGCCCACGATCAGGAAGGGGGTCTCCTGGATGGTGTGGCCCAGCAGGTTCGAGTAGATCGCGAAAATCGAGGACACGCCGATGAGGCTCAGCGCGACCACGAGGAAGCCTGAGACCGCGCCACCGCGCAGCGACGTGTTGATCGCGTCGGCCAGGCTGTTCTGGGCCGCCGCCGCGGTCCGCCCGTTCGCGCGCACCGCAATCGACATGCCGATGTAGCCCGACACGCCCGAAGCAAGCGCGCCGACGATGAAGGCGATGCCCGTAAGCACGCCGACTTCTGTCGACTCCTTGAAGATGCCGACAATCGCC
>CAZBOK010000548.1:0-2812 GCA_964493525.1 uncultured Phycisphaeraceae bacterium
CGTCGTCGCGAGCTGCGGCGGGATCTCCGCGCGCGGCGACGAGCCCGGCGTGCTGATCGTCTCGTCGCCGCGCTCCGCGAATCTCCCGCCTCGCGCCGCGACCACGCTCGACCGCGTGCGCGAGCCCCAGTCGATCGCGCCGACGATCCTCTTCGCGCTCGGTCTGCCGGCGAGCGAGGAGCAGGACGGCGAGGTCGACACCTCGTGGTTCGCGCCGCAGATCCTTGAACGCCGGACCGCGACTCGCAGGATGGTCGCCGCGTTCGGCCTCAGGCCGCGGGTCGAGGCGCGCGATGCACGCTCCTCCGACTACCTCGACTGGCTGGCGCAGCTCGGATACCTGTCGCGATGACCGCTCACGAGACCCGGCGCCAGCTCCTGCACCTCGGCGTGCTCCTGTTCGCGATCCCGGTGCCGTTCCTCGGACCGAAGTGGTCGGCGGCGCTCGCCGCGGCGGCGATCGTCATGAACTGGGTCGTGCTGCCGCTGACCGGCAAGGACCGCGAGCTGCGCCGCGACGGCGAACGCTTCGTGAACGGCGTGCGCATCTACCCGATCGCCGTGCTGCTCCTGATCGTGCTGTTCCCGCTCGCAGTCGCGACCGCCGCGTGGGCGGTGCTCGCCGTCGGCGATTCGTTCTCGAACCTGATCGGCCGGCGCTTCGGCTCCCGGAAACTGCCGTGGCACGCGAAGAAATCGTGGGCGGGGACGTTCGGCTTTTTCGTGACCGCGTTCCCGGCGGCGGTCCTGTTCTTCCTGTGGACGCGCCACTTCGCGGGCGACGCGGCGCTGCTCTCGTTCTGGAACGACCGCATCTCGATCGGCGGCGCATCGCTGCTCGCGGTGATCGCCGCGAACGCGCTCGGGGCCGCGGCCGCTGCGATCGCCGAAAGCCTCGACATCCCGGTGGACGATAACTTGTCGGTCTCGCTCACTTCCGCCGCCGGCATCGTGGCGGCGCTGTCCTTGCTCGCGGCGCACTGACGCGTCGCCCGGAGATCCGGTGGAGTTCGAACTCTCACGCGTTTGGATCGGCCTCGCGGTGAACGCCGTCGTCGGGACGCTCGCGTTCCTCGCGGGCACCGTCGGCGGGAGCGGCATCCTCGCCGGACTCATCGTCGGCACCACGATCTACACCGCGGTGTCATGGCAGGGATACCTCGTGCTGTTCACGTTCTTCGTGCTCGGCAGCGGAGTGTCGAAGCTCGGCTACTCGAAGAAGAACGCGCTGGGCGTCGCGCAGGAAGCGGGCGGCCGGCGCGGCGCGAAGCACGCGGCCGCGAACTGCGGGACGGGAGTGATCTGCTGCGTGCTGCTCCTCCTGCTCGGGCCGTCGCGCGCGACGCCGTACCTCTTGATGATCTACATCGGATCGTTCGCCACCGCGCTCGCCGACACCACCGGGTCGGAGATCGGCCAGCTCTACGGCAAGACGCCGATCCTCATCACGACGTGGAAGCGCGTCCCGGTCGGCACCGACGGCGCCGTCTCGCTCGAAGGGACGTTCGCGGGGATCTTCGCGTCGCTCCTGCTCGCGCTGCTCGGTTTCATGGTGATGCCGCACGGCTTCGGTTGGGCCGGCGTCGTCGCGGTCGTCGCCGGCGCGTTCGTCGGGACGACGGCGGAGAGCTACCTCGGCGCGACCCTCGAAGGCCTGAAGCGCATCGACAACGAAGTCGTGAACTTCGCGAACACGGTGATCGGCGGCCTCGCGACCGCGGGACTGTTCGCGCTCCTGACGTGACTGACGTGACGACATGAACAAGCTCGCCATCTACTGGCGCTTCGCGCGCCCCTTCACGCTGTTGCCGCCCTTGCTCGGGATGTTGTCGGGCGCGATCACCGGCATCGGCGCGCTCGCGCATCACTCGGGCCAGCGCTTCTTCGAGTACCTCGGCGAAGGCGGGCGGCTCGCGTTCCACGGCACGCACATCCTGCTCGGCGCGCTGATGGCCGCGAACCTGAACGCGGCGTCGAACATCCTGAACCAGCTCTACGACCTCGAGAACGACCGCATCAACAAGCCGGAGCGCCCGCTGCCGAAGGGCGAGGTGACCGAGCGCGAGACGATCGTCCTGTTCGTCGTGCTGTATGCGCTGTCGCTCGTCGCCGCGTGGTTCGTGCATCCGCTCGGCGGCGGGCCCGCGACGCGCGAGTGTTTCTGGATCGTGCTGGTCGCCGCGATCATCACGTACATCTACTCCGCGCCACCGTTCCGCACCAAGCGGTGGGGCTGGGCCGCGCAGTTCACCATCGCCGTCCCGCGCGGGCTCCTGCTCAAGGTCTGCGGCTGGTCGTGCGTCGCGACGGTCTTCGCCGACGGCGAGCCGTGGTACATCGGGCTCGTCTTCTTCCTGTTCCTGCTCGGCGCCGCGGCGACCAAGGACTTCGCGGACATGGAAGGCGACAAGGCGGCGAACTGCATCACGCTGCCGATCCGCTACGGCGTGCGCTCGGCGGCCTACCAGATCAGCCCGTTCTTCATCGTGCCGTGGCTCTTGCTCCCGCTCGGCGTGTTCCTGCATCGCGGCGACGGCCGCGCGCTGCTCTCGGGCAATCCGACGTTCCTCATCACGCTCGGCGCGCTGCTCTGCGCCTACGGCATCTACACCGTCTACCTCATCCTGCGCGACCCGGACTCGCTCGCCGCGACGGAGAACCACCCGAGCTGGACGCACATGTACCGGATGATGATGCTCGCGCAGTTCGGCTTCGCCGCGTCTTACATGGTGTGAGCGCGCGGGATCGCTGCCGAGCGCAGCTGTCCGTGAGGCCACCAACCGTTCGAAAGCTGCCACGATCGCGGCGCAGC
>CAZBOK010000549.1:0-2804 GCA_964493525.1 uncultured Phycisphaeraceae bacterium
GGCGTTCGCCACGCCGGAGCTGCGCGACGACTTCCTCGATCGCGCGCGGCACGTGTTCGAGCGCGTGCTCGCCGGCACGCCGGATCATCCGCGCGCACTCGCTGGCCGCGCGTTCCTCGCCGCGGCGCGCGGCGACCCGGACGCAGCGCTCGCGGACTTCGATCGGATCGCCGCCACCGCGCCGGCGGTGATCGGGGAGATCGAGCAGACGACGCTGCATTGGCCGGTGCTCGCGAAGATCCTGCGCGACGCCCGCTTCGAGTTCCGCGGCGGACGCGTGGTGCGCGCCGCGCGCGCCGGGTAGGGACGGATCAGCTCGTCTTCGCGCGGTTTGCGACGCGCACGCGCACGCGCTTCACGCGGCGCTCGTCGGCATCGAGGACTTCGATGGTGATCCCGGTCTCGAGCTCGACGTGATCGCCGCGCGACGGGACGCGGCCGAGCTGACTCAGCACGAGCCCGCCGATCGTGTCGAAGTCCGGACTCTCGGGCAGCTCGATGTCGAGCGCTTCGTTCAGCTCGCGCACGAGCGTGCGCGCGTCCGCCTCTGCGTGGTTCGCGTCGATCTTCTTCAGCGCCGGCGCGGCGTCGGCGGCGTCGTGCTCGTCCTTGATGTCGCCGACGATCATCTCGAGCACGTCCTCGATCGTCACGAGGCCGGCGGTGCCGCCGTACTCGTCGAGCACGATCGCGATCTGCAGCTTCGCCTGCTTGAAGTCCTTCAGCAGGTCGCTGACCTTTTTCGACTCCGGCACGAACAGCGGCTTGCGGACCACGTCGCGCACCGGGCTTGCGGCGAGCCATTCGAGGTCGGTCAGCCGGTCGAGGACGTCGCGGACGTAGAACACGCCGATCACGTGGTCCGCGTCGTCCTGCGCGACCGGCAGGCGCGAGTGGCCCTTCTCCGCCGCGAACAGGAGCGCGTCCCTCAAGGGCACCGCGGCGTCGACCCAGTCCATCTCGGTGCGCGGCGTCATCGCCTCCGACACCGCGACGTCCTGGAACTCCACGACCTTCTCGATCAACTGCGCCTGGTCCTGCGCGACGGTCCCCTCGCGCTCGCCTTCCGCGACGGTCGCGATGATCTCTTCCGCGAACGCGGCGTCGGCGGCCTCGTGATCGAGCCGCGTCAAGCGCGTGAGCCACCGTTTGGTGAGCACGGCGGGCTGCGCGAGCGGCCACAACACGAAGCCGAGCAGGTCGAGCGCCGGCAGGAGACGCACGAGCACCGGGTCGAAGCCGCGGCCGATGACGATGCGCGGCAGGATGCGGCAGAACGGGACGATCCATACCGCCGCCACCAGCACCGCGCAGGCGGCGGCCGCGAACGCCGACAACCATCGGTCGAACCACATCGCGAGGTCGACGACCAGAGACGACTCGGCGACGACGCACGCGAACAACACGGCGGCGCGCGTCCGGTCGATGCGATCGGCGATCCGCTCGAACCCCTTGCGGCGAGCGTCCGAGACGTGGGGGAGCAGCTTCGAGCGCGAGAATCCGTCGAGGCCGAATCGACAGACCTGCAGGGCGATCGTCGTCACCGCGAGGCCGAGCGCGAGCACGAGAAATCGGGAGCCTTCTCCGGACTCGGGAGGCGGGACGACCTGCTCGATCAAACGCGGACTCCGCTCGGGATCAGGACGGGTCGCGGATCATACCGGCAGCGTCGGCGGGCGCCGGGCCGGCCGCCCCCGCGGCCTCCGCGACCGGCACGCGGATCCGCACGCTGTAGCGGTGTCCGCGTCCGACTTCCGCGTGCGCCTTGAGAGCGATGCCGTGCGCTTCGAGCTCCTCGCGGAACAACGAGCGCTCCGCCTTGCGCAGCGCGCGCTTCAACGGGCTCGTCATGCGCGGGTCGCGCGTCGCCGGCTTCTCGCGGTGCGGCGGGCTCAGCCCCGCGCCGTTGTCGGTGATGCGCACGC
This sequence comes from uncultured Phycisphaeraceae bacterium, assembly GCA_964493525.1. Classification (GTDB taxonomy): domain Bacteria; phylum Planctomycetota; class B15-G4; order B15-G4; family JADJEK01; genus CAZBOK01. Next base: position 1,926 of record CAZBOK010000549.1, read on the forward strand.
GGATCGAGGCGCCGAACGGCTCGGTGGTGACGGTGAGACGCTTCGGCGGCGGGCCGCTGCGCAGATGGCCGCGGCAGCGGCGGAACAACCGGGTGAGGAGGCGCACCAGCGCGCCCTCGTCGACGCGCACCGCGGCGAGATCGTTCGCGAGCGTCACTCGCACGTCGATCCCCGCGCGCCGGAAGTCGGGCGCGACGAGGTCGAGCGCGGCGACCACGGCGTCGTTCACGTGGATCGGCTCGGCGGCGCGCGGCGCCGGAGCGATGCGTCGCAACTCCGCGAGCCCGTCGCGGACGACGAGCAGCCGGCGCTTGAGCCGCGCGAGGCCCGGACGCACGGCGGCGCCCGCCGAGGACGTCGCGGGCGCGGCGCGCTCGAGGCGGCGCAGCTCGGTCAGCGCTTCGTACACCGGCTCGTTGAGCGCGAGGCTCGCGGCGCGGCCGACGGTCGCGGCTTCGGAATCGGCGGAGCTCTTCGCGAGGTTGCGGCTCGACCGCCGCAACTCCTGCCACGCGAGCCGCAGCGAGCGCTCCTTCTGCTCGAGCTCGCCGAGGAGATCGAGCCCGAACACCGCGGCGGCGACGCGGTCGGCGATCGCGCGCAGTCGTTCCGCGTCGCTCTCGCGCAGCGCGGCGACGCCTTCGAGAACGAGCGCTCCGATCGCGGCGCGCTTGCGTCCGGGTGGGATCAACGGGCAGATGACGCGCGACGTGCCGGCGTCGTGGCGCGGGCCGTCTTGCGCCTCGATCGGGTCGATCGCCGCGCGGGCCGCGGCGGCGACGTCGGTGCCGAGCGATGCGGTCAGCGGGAAGATCGCGCGCAACGTCGGCGATCGCGCGGCCTCCGCGCGCCCGTCGCGCAGATGCACGGAGCCGACGG
>CAZBOK010000550.1:0-2797 GCA_964493525.1 uncultured Phycisphaeraceae bacterium
CAGACGAGCGAAGGGAAAATGGAAGCACTGCTGCGCGACCATCGAATCGCCGTCGCCGTAGCGCGTCGGCGTGCGCACGAGGTGCGATCCCGCCAACGCGAGCAGCACGAGAACGGCGATCCACGGGCGCGCGGCGCGCGAGCACTCCGACGCGGCGAGCAGCAGCATCGCGAGGAGGAAGCACTGGATCACGAAGCGGTTCGCGACGAACGTCACTTCGCCCGCGTTCACGAAGGTCCACACCTGCAGCAGCGGATTCAGGATCGGGTACTCGGGGTGCCCGACGAACTGGCCCTCGTTGACGAACCGCTGGTAGTCGTCGTCGATCGCCCCCGCGACGAACAGCGCCTTCGCGCGGCTCGCGAAGATGTTGTTCTCGTCGCCCATCATCACGGGAGTGGCGTCGGCGGACACGACGTCGTCGGCCGCGAGCCCGAGCACGACCAGCGCGGCGACAGCGACGAGGAGCGGCATCCGCGGCCGGGGCGACGATTCCACGGCCGGTGCACGCGGGCGGCGCGTGAACCCGACGGCGAGCACGAGCAGCGCGAACGCGCCGGCGCCGGTGGGAAGGAACTGCAGCGGGATCGCGAGCGCGATCCACGCCCACGCGAGCATGCCGACGCCGAGCGTGCCGACCAGCCAGCTCCACGCGACGAACGCAGCGCCGTCGAGTTCGCCGCGCGCCAGCCTGCGCACCGCGCCCGCGCCGAGCGCGAACGGGACGCCGAGCGTCACGCCCCAGAACTCCGCGGCCGCCGCCGCGCTCACGGCGCGTCTCGCCGCAGGAGCACGAACCCCTCGCCCCGCTCGACCTCGGCGAGTTGCAGTCCGTCGAGCGCATGCGGATCGGGGTCGAGCCCGGTCTGCGCGAGCACGAACATCCGCGGTGCGACGTCCGAGTCGAGCAGGAGCGCGAGGGCCTCGCGGCCGAAGCACGACATCACGACCGTCGGGAACACGAACGAGGACAGGCGTCGCGCCTGCTGGCGCAGACCCGCGTGGAGCGCGCGCGACGGCGGCGACTGCCCGCACCACAGCACGACGAGCTCGCCCGCGCGCGCGTGCCGCGCGATCGCGTCCACCTCGGCGTCCTCGTACCCGAGAACGCGGCGCCGGCGCTCGGCGGCGTCGATGGTCACGATCTCCGCGCGCGCCGCCCAGGTGCCGGGTGCGAACGCGGGCAACCGCTCCCGCAACGACGCCGCGGCGGCGACGGCGAGCCCGGCCGCGACCGCGAACCCGACGACGGCCGAGAGGACGCGGCGCGCCGACGTCACGCGACGAGGCTCTCGATCAGCGCGCGCGCGCGCCGCGCGTCGGCCACGCGATCGTCGCCGGCTTCGCGCTCGATCATCAGGTCGACGTCGAGGCCGTGCTCGCGCAGCACCGCGTCGAACCCCTCCCAGTCGACGTCTCCCGTGCCGACGGTGACTTCCTCGCCCCACTGCCCCGGGACGCGGCTCGCGCGTGCATCCTTTACATGCACCTGCAGCACGCGCGGCGCGAGGCGCGCGAGCGCCGCGACCGGATCGCCCATCCCGTACAGCACGAGGTTCGCGGGGTCGAAGTTGACGCCGACGTTCGCGTGATCGAGCTCGTCGAGGACGCCTTCGAGCGTCTCCGCGGTCTCCTGGCCGGTCTCGAGACCGACGCGCACGCCGGCCGCCCCGAAGATGTCGGCGAAGCGGCGGATGCGCCCGAGGATCTTCGCGCGTTCGGCGTCGCCGCGCGCGTGCGGCAGGAACCCCGCGTGGAACGTCACGAGCCGCACGCCGAGCCGCCGCGCGATCGCCGCGTTCTCGACCGCCGCGCTCGCGTTCGCGGACCACGTCGCGTCGGGCCGCACGCCGCCGGTCGTCGCGATCGAAGCGAGCGTGGAGTAGTCCTCGCCCTTCATCTCCATCATCGCGGACGCGACCGACACGCCGCGCGCGGCGAGCGCCGCCACCGTCGCGTCGACCGGCCAGCGGCCGTCGCGCAACGGCTCGAGCGCGAGCTGCACGAACTTCACGCCGACGGCGGCCGCGCGCTCGGCGAGCTCCGCCGGCCCCGCGGCGCGGAGCGACCACGAACAAACACCGATGCGGCGGGTCATGCGCCCCATGCTGGCGGCCCGACGGCGGGAAGGAAAGCACGAGCCCTCGACCCGGGATCGATTCGCGTATCCTCGCGCGCGCCGTGACGGACCCCGCGCCCACCGAACCGAGAGCTCCGCTCCCGCGCCGACTCGCGCTCGTCGGACTCGGCGTCGTGCTCGCGTTCGTCCTCCTCGAGATCGGCCTGCAGGTCGCCGCGTTCACCGCGTGGCGCTCGACACGCACCGCGGATCGGCCGAGCGGACGCGTCGTCCTGTGCATCGGCGACTCCTTCACGTTCGGGCTCGGCGCCATCGATCCCGAGACGGAGAGCTACCCCGCGCACCTGCAGCGGCTGCTCGACGCGAGCGCGCCCGGCACGTGGAGCGTCGTGAAAGCGGCGCGCCCGGGGCGCACGTCGGGCGAAGCGGTCGAGCGGTTGCCCGATCAACTCGCGACCTACCGGCCGGAGAAGGTCCTCATCCTGATCGGCGCGAACGACGAATGGCACCTGCAGGAAGCGGTGGCGCAGATGCCCGCGGCGAGCGGTGAGCTCGAGCCGTTCGAATGGCGCTGCCGGACGCTGCGGCTCTTCGAGGTGCTGCTCGCGCCGAAGGCGCCCGCGGCGCGACCGGACGCGACGGCCGCGAGCACCGGCTTCGACCCGGCGCGCGTCGTCGGCATCTGGCACGCCGGCCCCGCGCGCGCCGACTTCCATG
>CAZBOK010000551.1:0-2774 GCA_964493525.1 uncultured Phycisphaeraceae bacterium
GGCAAGACGACGACGCTCGTCGAGCGGTTCGTGAACCTCGTGCTCGACGGCGCGGACGTCGAATCGCTCGCCGCCATCACGTTCACCGAGAAGGCGGCGGCCGAGTTGAAGGGCCGCGTGCGCGCGCGGCTCGAGCAGCGCGCGATCGAACTGTCCGGCGAGGCGGCGGCCCGCGTGCGCGAGGCGATCGAACGGCTCGAGACCGCGAGCGTCACGACGATCCACGGGTTCTGCGCGCGCATCCTGCGCGAGTTCGCGGTCGAGGCGCGGATCGATCCCGGGTTCGAGATCGTTGAAGGCGAGCGCGACGAGGTGCTGCGCGACCGCGCGTTCGAGCGGTTCCTCGCGGGCCTGACGGCGGACGACGAGCGCGCGGTGCTCGCGGCGTTCGAGTCGGGCGTCACGGTGAAGGAGCTCGGCCAGGTGTGCCGGCGGCTTGCGGACCATCGCGACGTCTCCGAGATCGAGTCGGCCTACCCCGACCCGGGGCCGAGTCCCGACCCGGCGCCGGTGCTCGCGGCGTTCCGCTCGGCGGTCGAGTGGATGTCCGCGCGGAAGTCGCAGTGCATCGACCGCGACGACGCCGGGTTCGCGCACATCGAGGAGCTCGAGCGGGTCGCCGCGTCCGGCGAGCTGCCGCGCGCGGCCGACCTGAAGCAGAAGGGGAACCAGAACAACTGGCGGCCGAAGACCACGATCACCGAGATCAAGCGGGAGGTCGCGGCGACCGCGCTCCTGTTGTCCGGCCACGAGGCCGCGGTCGCGCACCATCGCGCCGCGAACCTGCTGCGTGCCGCACGCTCGTACCTCGCGATCCATCGCGCCGTGAAGCGCGAGGACGGCGTGCTCGACTTCAACGATCTCCTGGTGCTGACGCGCGACCTGCTGAAGCACGACCTCCGCGTGCGCGCGCTCCTGAAGGCGCGGTTCCGGACGCTGCTCGTCGACGAGTTCCAGGACACCGATCCGATGCAGGTGGAGATCGTGTTCTTCCTCGCCGAGTCGCCGGGAGCGAGCGCGAACGAATGGTCCGACGTCGAGGTCGGCGCCGGCCGCTTGTTCCTGGTCGGCGATCCGAAGCAGTCGATCTACCGGTTCCGCCGCGCCGACATCGCCGTGTACGAGTCGGCGAAAGCGCGCGTGGTCGCGTGCGGCGGCGAGCAGCTCGCGATCTTCGTGACGAACCGTTCGGTCGCGTCGATCGTCGAGTGGGTGAACCCCGCGTTCGAGGCCGCGCTCGCGCCCGCGCGCGTCGCGCCGGCGCTGCAGGCGGAGCACGTGCCGCTGCTCGCGGCCTCCGGCAAGCCGGACGCGCCGCCCGGCGTGATCGTGTTGAAGCACGCCGCCGACGCGCCGCCGCTCGAGAACGCGGAGGCCGCGCGCGCCGCCGAGGCCCGCGCGGTCGTCGGCTGGATCGCGAAGCGCCGCGCGGCGGGCGAGTCGGGCTCGGTCGCGATCCTCTTCCGCTCCGCGCGCCGCTCGTTCGAGCTGTACGAGAACGCGCTGCGCGATCACTCCGTCCCGTACCGCGTCGCGGGCGGCAAGCAGCTCTACAGCCGCGCCGAGATCAAGGCGGCGGTCGCGCTGTTCCGAGCGATCGATGACCCGCGCGACGGGATCGCGGTGATCGCGGCGTTGCGTTCGCCGTTGTTCGGCATCTCCGACGTCGACCTCGTCGCGTTCCGCGCGGCCGGCGGCGCGTTCGACGCGACCACGCCGCCGCCGTCTACGTCGCCGCCGACCGTCCGCGCCGCGCTCGGCCTCCTCGCCGATCTGCGCGCGAGGAAGCACGCGGGCGACCTCGCGACGGCCGTCGAGCACGCGCTCGATCGGACGCACGCGTTCGACCTGTTCCTGCTCAAGCCGAACGGGGAGCAACGCGTCGCGAACCTGCGCAAGCTGGTCGAGATCGCGCGCGACCTCGACCGCGCCGAGCGACGCACCTTCCGCACGTTCGTCGAACGGCTGCGCGAGATGGAATCGAGCGGCGAGGAGGACGAGGAGTCGCCGCTCGTCGACGAGGCGAAGGACGCGGTGCAGTTGATGACGATGCACAAGTCGAAGGGGCTCGACTTCGATGCGGTCGTGATCGCCGACCTCGGCCTGCAGCAGAAGCACCCCGACCGCCTGTTGATCACGCGCTCGCCCGCGCCGGCGATCGCGTACGGCGCGGGCGAGAAGCGCTCGTTCGCGACGTCGAACTTCGCGGACGTGGAGCGGAGCGAGGCGCTGTGCGAAGACGCGGAGACCGCGCGGCTCCTGTACGTCGCTGCGACGCGCGCCAAGCGGATGCTCGTGCTCCCGCACTTCATCCCGGGCCGCGCGATCGACCGGCGCCAGAAACTCGCCACCGCGCTTGCCGACGCTCCGCGCTTCGCGGCGCCGCTCGTCCGCGACGACGATCGCTTCGTCGACGCCGCCACGGTCGATCCCGGGCCGCCGACCGCGCGCGCGTTCCGGCTCTCGATCGATCCGGACGGTCCGCTTCCGGCTTCGGCGGCCGCGTCGCTCGAAGAGCGCAAGCGCTTCCTGCGTGAGGCGCACGACCGATTCACCGACGCCGCGCCGCACCGCCGCGCGGTGACTTCCGCGAGCCGGATGAAGCACGCGGTCGACTTCGCGCCGCTCGCGGCGAGCGGCGTGCATCGCGCGCGCGCGACGTCGTTCGGCGTGCTCGTGCACCGGTTGCTCGAGACGGTCGACCTCGCGCCGCCGCGCCTGGCGGCGACCGGAAGCAACGCGGGCGCGCTCGCGCGATCGCTCGGGCTCGACGC
>CAZBOK010000552.1:0-2772 GCA_964493525.1 uncultured Phycisphaeraceae bacterium
GTCGCGCGCGTCGCGAAGGAGTGGGGCGGGCTCGACATCCTGGTGAGCAACGCGGGCGTCGCGCTGATGGCGCCGCTCCCGGAGTTCTCGCTCGAGGACTTCGACCGCACCGTCGCGATCAACCTGCGCGGAGCGTTCGTCGCCGCGAAGGCGGCCGTGAAGCGGATGAAGCCGGGCGGGCGCATCGTCACGATCGGCAGCTGCAACGCCGAGCGCATGCCGTTCGAAGGCGGCGCCGTGTACGCGATGAGCAAGGCGGGCATCGTCGGACTCGTGAAGGGGCTCGCGCGCGATCTCGGCCCGCTCGGCATCACGATCAACAACGTCCAGCCCGGGCCGATCGACACCGACATGAACCCGGCCGCGGGCCCGTTCGCCGAGTCGCTGAAGAAGCTGATGGCGCTGCCGCGCTACGGCACGGGGAGCGAGGTTGCCGCGGTCGTGGCGCACCTCGTCGGTCCGGAGGCCGGGTTCGTGACCGGCGCGAGCTGGACGATCGACGGCGGTTTCACCGCCTGAACGGCGGATTGATAGTCGTGCTGTCCACCGTCTCCGCTCAACGAGGGGTGCGGCGGACCGCGCGAGAAAGAAGTGAGAGATGAATCGACTCGAAACGGTCGCCGCGGGGGTGGTGCTCGCGCTCGTCGCGGCGACGAACGGTTGCTCGAAGCACGATGCCGGCGGCGCGCCGCCGCCGGGCAAGCCGGGCGTGACGGTGGCGACGCCGCTGGTCCGCTCGACGGTGACGTGGGACCGCTTCACGGGGCGCATGCAGGCGGTGCGCTCGGTGGAGATCCGCGCGCGAGTCTCCGGCTACCTCGACTCGATCCACTTCGGCGAGGGCGCACTCGTCAACAAGGGCGATCTCCTCTTCTCGATCGACGCGCGTCCGTTCGAAGCGGCGCTCGCGCGGGCTGAAGCCGAGAAGGAGGAAGCGACCGCGCGCGTCGCGCAGGCCGAGGCGGCGCTCGTGCAATCGGAGGCGGAGCAGCGCGCGGCGGACTCGGTGTCCGTTCTCGCCAAGACGCGCCTCGAGCGCGCCGAGCGTGCGGCGGAGACGAACGCCGTCGCGAAAGAGACCGTCGACATCCGCGCGAGCGAGCTGCAGCAGGCCGAGGCCGCGCTGCAGGCGGCGACCGCGCGCATCAAGGCGTCGCAAGCCGCGATCGCCACCGCGAAGGCCGGCATCGCGACCGCCGAGGCGTCGGTGTCGAGCGCGCGCATCGACCTCGACTTCACGAAGATCCGCGCGCCGATCACGGGCCGCATCGGCCAGCGCCTCGTGAACGAAGGCAACCTCGTGCAGGGCGGCGCCGCGGGCTCGACGCTGCTCACGACGATCGTCTCGATCGATCCGATCCACTGCGTCTTCGACGCCGATGAGCAGGAGCTCTTGAAGTACACGCGCCTCGCGCAGACCGGCGAGCGCTTGAGCTCGCGCGAGGTGAAGAACCCGGTGTACCTCGCTCTCGCGGACGAGAAGGGGTACCCGCACCTCGGCCACATGGACTTCGTCGACAACCAGCTCGACTCCGGCACTGGCACGATCCGCGGTCGTGCGATCTTCCCGAACCCGGACGGCACGCTGCTCCCCGGCCTGTTCGCGACGGTCCGACTGCCGGGCGGCTCGCGGCACGAGGTCGTGCTGGTTCCCGACGAGGCGATCCTCACCGATCAATCCGATCGACTGGTCTACGTGCTCGGCGACGGCGACGTCATCGACCGGCGCGTGGTGGAGCTCGGTCCGATGATCGACGGGCTGCGCTCGATCAAGACCGGCGTCGCGAAGACCGACCGCGTCGTGATCCGCGGGCTGCAGCGCGTGCGTCCCGGCGTCGCCGTGACGGCGAAGGTCGAGACGCTCGAGGCGCAGGCGCACGACGACGGGCTGCCGGACGATTACTCGCCGGTGCCGCGCGAGAAGTGGCTGTCGATCGACCCGCCGGACGGCGACAAGCGATGAAGTTCTCCCGCTTCTTCATCGACCGGCCGATCTTCGCGGCGGTGCTCTCGATGGTGATCGTGCTGATCGGCGCGCTCGCCTACTCGAAGCTGCCGGTCGCGCAGTACCCCGAGGTCGCGCCGCCGACGGTCGTGGTGCGCGCGAGCTACCCGGGCGCGAGCCCGGAGACGATCTCGCGCACGGTCGCGACGCCGCTCGAGCAGGAGATCAACGGCGTCGAGAACATGCTGTACATGGAGTCCCAGTCGACGACCGACGGGACGATGCAGCTCACGATCACGTTCAAGCTCGGCACCGACCTCGACCAGGCCCAGGTGCTGGTGCAGAACCGCGTCGCCATCGCGGAGCCGCGGTTGCCGGAGGACGTGAAGCGCATCGGCGTGACGACGACCAAGGCCTCGCCCGACCTGTTGATGGTGGTCCACATGCTCTCGCCGGACGGGAGCCGCGACCAGATCTACATCAGCAACTACGTGTTCCTGCGCGTGAGGGACGTGCTGTCGCGACTCGACGGCGTCGGCGACGTGCAGGTCCGCGGCGCGCGGCAATACAGCATGCGCATCTGGTTCGACATCGACCGGATGGCGTGGCTCGACCTGACTCCGGGCGACGTGCTCGCCTCGTTGCGCGAGCAGAACGTCCAGGTGGCGGCGGGAGCGATCGGCGCGGAGCCCGTCGATGCGAAGGGCGCGTTCGAGTTGATGGTCTCGAGCGAAGGGCGCCTGCGCGACCCGGCGCAGTTCGGCGACATCGTGATCAAGACCGGCGCGAACCAGCAGTTCGTCCGCTTGCGCGACGTCGCGCGCATC
>CAZBOK010000553.1:0-2766 GCA_964493525.1 uncultured Phycisphaeraceae bacterium
AGCCTTCTTCGATCTCGCGCTTCTAGCGTGCGCGCGGAGTTCGGTGACGGCGAGCAACGACGCGGGCTCGATTCGAGCGACCGCCCCTTCACCCTGCCACCGCTACCATCGCCGCCATGGCGGAGTGGGTGCTTCCGGCGCGCGAGGAGCGGATCGCGCGCCTGGCGAACGGATCGTTCGACGTCCTCGTCGTCGGCGGCGGGATCACCGGCGCCGGCGTCGCGCTCGAACTCGCGGAGCGCGGCGTGCGCGTCGCGCTGGTCGAGCGCGGCGATTGGGCGTCGGGGACGTCGAGCGCGTCGTCGCGGTTGATCCACGGCGGGCTGCGCTACCTCGAACAGTTCCAGTTCGGCCTCGTGCGCGAATCGCTGCACGAGCGCGGCGCGTTGCTCCACGACGCGGCGGGGTTCGTGTGGCCCGAGCGCTTCACGTTCCCGATCCTGCGCGGCGACCGCGTGCGGCCGTGGAAGCTCGGCCTCGGGCTCGAGCTGTACGACTTCCTCGCGGGTCGCCGTCGCATCGAGCGGTCGTCGCGGATCGACGTCGACACGGCTCGGCTGCGCATCCCGGGCGTCGGCGCGGAGCTGCTCGCGGCCGGTTCCTACGTCGACGGCGCGACGAACGATTCACGCCTCGTGCTCGCGACCGTGCTTTCCGCCGCCGCCGCGGGCGCGGTGATCGCGTCGCGCGTCGAGATCCGGTCGATCGGCACCCACTCGCCCGGCGGCGTGTCCGCGCGAGCGACCGACGTCGAGAGCGACGCACCGCTCCGCATCCTCGCGAAGCGGGCCGTCCTCTGCGGCGGGCCCGTCACCGATCAGCTCATCGCGCGCACTCAGGACGGCGTCGAGGGCGGCAGACGGCGGCAGCGCGTCTCCGCAACGCGCGGCTCGCACGTGCTCGTGCCGCGCAGCCGCCTCGCCGTCGACGGCGCGGTGATCTTCCCGTCGGCGATCGACGGCCGCGTGATGTTCCTGCTCTCGTGGCCGCGGTACACGGCGATCGGCACGACCGACCTCGACGCGCCGGTCGATGCCGCGCCGCGCGCGACCGGGGCCGAAGTCGACTACCTGCTCGCGTCGGCGAACGCGCTGGTCTCGGGCCCCGACCTCACGCGGAGCGACGTCGTCAGCACGTGGTCCGGCCTCCGCCCGCTGGTCGCCGCCGGCGGGCGACCATCCGCCCGCTCGCGCGAGGAGTTGATCGAGCGGCAGGAGGCGCTCGTGGTGGTCGCGGGCGGGAAGCTGACGACGTTCCGCGCGACGGCGCGACGCGTCGCCGAGTCTCTCCGCGTCCGACGCACGAAAGGCGTGCATTCCGTTCCGCTGCGCGGCGCGCTCGCGGCGCCGCTCGAACGGCCGTCGTGGTCGTCGCTCACCGGCCTCGATCTCGATCGTGCGACGCGGCTCGCGGACGCGCACGTCCGTCGCTACGGCACGTTCGCGACGTCCGTTCGCGAGCGATGCGCCGCGGCGCGCGACGGCGACACCGCGCTCGACGCGGAGACGCTGCTCGGTGAGGTCGATTGGGCGGTCGAGCACGAGGACTGCCGGACCCCCACCGACTTCCTGCTGCGCCGCACCGATTGCGGCTACGGGCCGCGCGACGCGGTCGAGAAGATCCACCGCATCGTGCGCGAACGGATGTCGCGGCTGCTGTCGTGGGACGCGCATGCACTCGCGCGCGCCGACGCCGAATGGGGCGAGGTCTTCGAGCGCATGCACGCGTTCCGCGACGATCCGGCCTCAGGCCCGGCGTTGCGGCTTTGATGCGGTGACGATCTTCGTCATCAGGTACCGCAACCCGAGCCATCGGCGGACGACGTCGTGCATGCCGCTCTTCACCAGCTCTTGCTGGTATTCCCCGGTGCTCCGCACGTCGACGATCATCAGCCGCCCGCCCGGGCGCAGCACGCGGACCGCTTCGCGGATCGCTTTCTCGCGGCCGGCGCGTCCGCTGATGTTGTGGATCGCGAAGCTGGAGAGGATCACGTCGAAGCTCTCGTCCGGGAACGGCAGCGCCGTCATGTCGCCCGTGTGCAGCTCCACGCGATCCGCGACGCCTTCGGCGACGGCGTTCTTCTGCGTGGCCGCGAGCGCGTTGCCCGACTGATCGCCTTTGATCCAGAGGTCCACGCCCACCGCGCGGCCCGTGGTCAACCGTTGCGCGGCCATGAGCAGGACCGCGCCGCGGCCGCATCCCATGTCGAGGATGCGCTCGTCCCCGCGGAGGTTCAGCGTGTCGAGCAGTCCGGCCCAGAGGATGAACTTCCCGCGAAGCGTTCCGTGGAGGTAGAGGCCGAGAAAACCGAGGACGAAGAAACCGGCGAAGTAGTTCTTCACGCTGCCGGACGAGATCGCGAGCGCGAACTCGAGCGCAGCCACGAGGCCCATGACGATCGGACCGATCGGAGCGTCGATCCCGTAGGACCCGCGGCGCGGAGGCGTGGTCGGAGGCGTCATCGATGAAGGGCCGTTCGGCAAGAGCGTTCTCCCGGACGACGACGTCGCATTGAGGTCTTCCAGGGTCCGGTCGCCGACCCCATTCGAAGAATCGCGAACGTACACGATCGCGCTCTCGGCGATTCCGCGCATTCCGACCGGACCGTCGGCCCTACTTCTGCTCTTGCGGCGTTGCGTCGAGGAAGTCGTTCACCATCGGCACGATCACCGTCGCGCGCTGCATCAGCGTGACGTGCGTGCTGTCGGGCACGATGGCCAGGCGCGAGGCGGAGCGCCCGCGGGTGCGCGAGGAAATGAAGCGCCA
>CAZBOK010000554.1:0-2762 GCA_964493525.1 uncultured Phycisphaeraceae bacterium
GCCTTGCCGTTCGCCTTCTTCATGACGCCCTTCGACGCGTTGAAGTCCGCGACCTCCCCGACCACGATCGACCGCACGTCGCGCCCGTCGCCGAAGTACTCGCGCGCGATGCCGAGGTCGAGCCCGTAGCTGAACACCGTGCCGCGCGACTTGTTCTTCTCGAGGTGCCTCAGGAACACCTCGCAGACCGCCGCGAGCTTCATCGCGTTCGCCGTCTCGTCGCCCGTCCGATCCACCTTCTTGCTGGCCATGTCGCCTCCGTTGGTTCGCGCCGGCACCATCGCCGGCGCGTGAGCGACATGAAGGCGGATCTCCTCCGAGAAGGGAGGCTTCGTTCCGCAGCGGTTCCGGAGGTTTCGATCGACGCGCCAGCGCCGCGAAGGCGACGCTCCTTCACCCGATCAAGCCCATTCCTCCGGAGGCGGCCAGCACGACCACGTCCCGTCCGCGCGGCAGACGTCGATCCCCGGACGCGGCCGATCCGGTCGGACCTCCCAGAGCGCGAGCCCGAGCGACATCACGCAGTCGTCGTGCTGGCCGGACGGCGCGCTCGAGCGGACCGCGCCGCGCTCGGTGACGCTGTACTCGAACGCCTCGAGCTCGTCGATCAGCTCGGGCGCGAGCTCGGGCTTGGGCAAGACGACGCGCCGTCTCTCCAACATCATCGCGATGTTGTTCACCAGCGCGTTCTTCGAGGCGAGCGTGAACGGGTACGGGTTGACGTACGCGCCGGCGCCGCGCAGGGACTCGTGGACCGGGTCGCCGACGCCGGTCGTGTCGCACAGGAGTGTCGCCGAGTACTTCCTCGAGAGCGCGACGATGCGCTGCACCTGCAGCGACCAGTCGAGCTTGTGAAAGCGGTCGATCGCGTCGACGAGCACCTTCCTTTGCTCGCGGTCCTTGTGGACGATCGTCGCGACGGTGAAGTCCTCGACGCGCGCGAGGTCGAGCCCGCCGTGGTACGACACGCCCTCGACCTTCTCCGAGAACGTCCCGGTCGCGCACTCGCGCACGTTCCGGAACACCGCGCCCGCGCCCTCGATGAACTGGCCGCAGAATTCCTGCAGGTACACACGCTCGGGGAGCCGCGCCCGCTCCGCCTCGATCAGGTTCGGATCTAGGTGCGGGTTGCTCGAGGACGGCCAGTTCCAGCTCTCGAAGTCGGGGTCGCGCTGCGGCGCTTGCCCGCGCCGAAACGCCTCGTAGAACCATCCCTTGCCGCGCGGCGTGCTGATCAGGAGAGCCCAACCGCGCTTGTCGACGAGACGCTGCAGCAGGCACGACTCCCAGACCGACGGCTTCACGCGCGCGGCCTCATCGAGGATCAGCCAGTCGAGGCCCTCGCCGAGCAACGAGACCGGATTGTCGGCGGACTTCGCGCGGACCTCGGAGACGCCGCCGGCGAGATTCCGCAGGAGCAGACGCCGCTCGCTCTCCTTCACGGCGATGACGAACGGCTGCAGGTGCTGCAGCACGACGAGCTGGATCTCGCGGAAGATGCGATCCGCGAGGTCGTAGGTCGGCGCGACGCACCAGCCGATCGAGCGCTCCTTCGGTTCGAGCGCGGCCGCGATCGCCTCCATCGCCGCACAGAGCGACTTGCCCCACCGAACTCCGCACGCGAGAACGCGGCGCGGCGCGCGCGATCGGTGCACCACGACCTGCCCGGAGTGTGGCCGGTAGCCGAGGTCGCGGAACAACGCCGCCTTGTTGAGCGAGCTAGCCGGCCGCGTCGTCGTCATCGTCGTCCCCGGGATCGGCGTCCGGGCGAACCGCGGAGTTCGACGCCGCGGCCGGCGATCCCGGCGGCGTCGCGATGGGCGAGCCCGGCGCGCGCCCCACTCCCGCGTCCGTCGCACCGTCGCGCGCGAGCGCGTCCCAGTCGTCGTCCTCGTCCGCGCCCTCGCTCGCGTCGTCGGTGTCCGCGCCGCCGAGCCAGCGCCGGTGCTGCTTCTTCAGCGTCTCCTCGACGGAGAGCGCCTGGCGCTCGGTCGGCTCGCCGCGGATGAGGCGTTCTTGCCGGATGGCGAGGTCGAGCGTTCGCGCCGCGTCCATCGCCGAGTCGAGCGACATCGAGCGGAGCGCCGCGACGGCCTTCATCTGCAGCATCTGGATCATCTTCAGGTGTCGCTCGTGCATCGTCTCGATCGTCTCGCCGAGCTTCCGGTCGAGCTCCTGGCGCGCGTGCTCCTCGATCTTCGCGAGCCGGCCGGCCCAGTCCTCGCGGACCGCCTTGCGCGTGACCGCCTTCTTCAACACGCCGAAGCGGTCGGCGACCGCCTGGTAGCTGCGGTCGTCGCCGAGCGCGACGTAGAACGCGAACGCGTCGGCGGGAAGTTTTCCGGTCACGACGAGGTCTCCGGCGCGGCATCACTCGGCGCGTCGTCGCGCTCGGTTGCCTCCGCCTGCTGCTCGATCACGACGCCGCGTTCAGCCGCGACGTCGCGCAGCGTCTTGTTCGTGCCCTCGAGCGTCGCCTTGAGCCCGGTCGCCTTCTCCCAGCGCAGGATCGTCCCGTCGATGAACGTTGGGCTGATGTCGATCGCGCAGCAGCGTCGATGCAGCTTCTCGGCCGCCATGATTTGCGAGCCCGAGCCGTTGAAGGGTTCGAGGACGACGTCGCCGGGCGACGTGTGCTGCTCCATCGGGATCTCGAACAGCCGCGTCGGCTTCGACGTCGGATGGAAGGTCGTGAACCGCGCCTTGCCGTCCCAATCAGCCTCCCATATGGAGTCAAGCTGACCGAAGCCGTGTTTCGGCTT
>CAZBOK010000555.1:0-2755 GCA_964493525.1 uncultured Phycisphaeraceae bacterium
TCGACTCGACCGACGGGCACGCGGTGCGGATCGCCGGCACGTCGTCGTAACGGATCCGGATGCGTCGCCCGTGCCGCCCGCCCCCGCCGGGCGCCGTCGTCCACCTCGGTTCGATCCGCACCTGCGTCGACCCCATGCGCCGCAACATGGCCGCCGTCGCCGCCGGCGCGCCGGTGCCGTAGGACACGAGCAAGAGGAGCACGGCGGAGCCGAACGCGACGGTCGTCGCCGTCGTCGCCGACCGCAGCGGGTGCGACGCGAGCGATGCGAGCGATTGATCGAGCACGGAGAGCGTCCAGCGGAGCGGCGTCACCCGAGGCCGCCCCGCAACGCGGCGACCGGATCGAGGCGGATCGCGCGAATCGCCGGCCAGCTCGCCGCGCCGAGCGTGACGGCGAGCAGGAGCAGCGCGGGGACGGTGGCGGCGCCGAGGTCCGCGACGGGTTTCGCGAACCCCTCCGGCAGCGGCAACAGAGAGACGAGCTCGACGCCGGAAAGACCGAGCAGGAACCCCGTCGCGCCGGAGAGCGCGCAGACGAGACCCGCTTCGAGGAAGACCTGGACGAACAAGTGCTCGCGCCGGCAGCCGAGCGCACGGCGCAGCCCGAACTCGTGGACGCGAGCGTTCACCGAGATCATCACGACGTTCGCGACGCCGACCGCGCCCAACAACACGATGAGGATCCCCACCGCCGCGAAGAAGCGCCTCACGCCGCCGAACACGCGGTCGACCGCGCGGCCGCGGCCGATCGCGTCGAAGTACGGCAGGACGGTGCTCTCGTCCCGGACGTCGAAGCTGTAGCGGTCGCACAAGATCTCGCGGACTTCGCGAATCGCGTCGCCGCGCCGCTCGGGATCGGTCGGCGTCATCACCAGAAAACCCGACCCGGGCTGGGAGATCCGTTGGTAGGTCGGATAGGGCACGAACCCGACTTCCCGATTCGACACGTACACGTCTTCGGACAGCTCGACGTTCTCGATCGCTCCGATGACTTCGTAGTCGCGCGTGTAGGGCGACGGCTGCATCGGATCGAGGACGCGCCGAAACGATCGATGCTTCGACGTCGTGTTCGCCGCCGTCGTCTTCTTCGGCGGCGGCAACCCCCAATCCTCGACGGCGAGTTTCACGGTCTCGCCGATGCAAGGCTGGTCGCCGAACAGTTCCTTCCGCGCGCGGTACCCGAGCACGATGACGGGCAGCTCCTGCGCGACGTCGGTGTCGTTGATCCAGCGACTGCCTTCCTCGAGCGGGACGTTGCAGATCTCCGAGTAGATCGGATCGACGCCGACGACGCTGAGGCGAGTTTGCTGCGTGCCGCGGAACGCGCGGCAATCCCACAGGATCGCCTTCGGTGAGATCTTGGCCACGTGCGGGGCGCCGGCGCGGATGCGATCGACGACTTCGTGCTCGATCAGGATCGTGCGGCGCGCCGACGGATCTCCGCGCGACGCGATCGGCTTGTTCAGCCGCAGCAGCAGGAACTGGTCGCCGAACGCCTCGATGGTGCGGCGCTCCGTGCGTTCGAACCCGTTGCCGATCGCCGACAGGACGAACACCGACGCGACGCCCCATGAGATGCCGGCCGCCATCGGCGCCACGCGCCGCGCCTGCCGCACGATCGACTGCAGCGCTTCACCGAGGATGTGGATCGAGAGCATCGCGTCCCGCGCGTCGGCTCAGCCGCGCAGAGCTTCCGCGGCTTTCGTCGCCCGAGCGAACCGCCGCTCGACCTCCTCCCACTTCAAGTTGTCGAAGAACGCGTCGACGTACTTCGCCGCGGCGGCGCCGTAGTCCATCTGGTACGCGTGCTCATACATGTCCATCACGAGCAGCGGGAGCGACGATGCGCGCACCTGCGTGTGATTGCTCGACCAGTGGATGCGCGGCGCGCCGACGGTGAGATCGAAGTCGAGCACGACCCAGCCGCTTCCGCCCGCGAGCGCCGCGCCGGTAGCGCGGAACTCCTCCTCGAAGCGGGCGACGCCGCCATACGCCGCGGTGAGCGCCTTCGCGATCTCGCCCGCGCTCTTCCCGTCGCCGCCGAGGTTGCCGAAGTAGAGCTCGTGCAGCGCCGCGGAGTTCGCGAACGTGAGCTGGCGCTCCTTCAAACCCGACACCGTGAACGGCGGCGTGTCCTTGTTCACTTGCGCGAGCGAGGCCTCGACCTTGTTCAGGTTCTTCACCGCGCCGGCGTAGTTGTTGTCGTGATGCGAGACGATCAGCTTCTCCGAGATCCCGCGCAGCTTGGTCGGGTCGAACGGCAGCGGCACGGCCGCATGATCGCCGCGATAGGCGGGCGCCGAGTCGGCCGGACTCGCCTGCATCGCGAACAACGGATTCGCGGGCGAGAACGCGAGCGACGAGACCGAGAGTCCGACGAGAGCTTCACGACGAGTCAGGGGCATGGATCATCTCCGTTGGGCATGCAACATTCGGATCGAACGACATCGGGCGGCGCGCGTGCCTCGCTCACGAGACGCACGACGACAACGAGCGCGGTGACTCCGCCGAGCGGGCGGCGGGCAGCTTAGAGAAACCGCACTTTCGGGAACGGCGCGCCGGCTGCGCCGCCTCGAGAGGCCCGCAGCGACGTCGTGCTTGGAGGGGCCCGCCGATGCGATCGACGAGGGCACGCGTGCCGAGCCCGAGATCAAGGCGCGTCGGGCGAAGACAGTGTCCACCCCGCGACACGGCGAGCCCGCTGCAACGCCGAGATCATCCCGGCGCCGGCCGAACGCGAGGGGAGGCCCGAGC
>CAZBOK010000556.1:0-2752 GCA_964493525.1 uncultured Phycisphaeraceae bacterium
CGCGACGCGCTGGTTCCGTTCGCTGCGGCGGCATCGCGGGGTCGCCGCGCTGGTGATCGTGCTCGCCGCGGCGGTTCTCGTCGCGGGCGGCATGTGGATCGGACGCGCGGTGGCGCGAGACCGAGCGGTCGCGCGGGAACTCGCGGTGGCCGCCGAGCGCGCGGGCGGGTCGCCGCTCGTCCGCTCGCGCACCGGTCCCTTGGCGTTCGCGGAGCGCCGTGAGCGGGTCGGGATCGCCGAGCGGGCGATGGCTTTGCTCCCCGAACGGGATCGGACTCTGTTGCGACTCGCGAGCGAAGGGCTGGCGGCGTCCGCAATCGGCGCGCGACTTTCACTGAGTGCGGACTCGGCCGATCCGGCGCGCCGCCGGGCGCTCGAGCGGTTCCGCAAGACGTTCGAGCGGGTGAGCCGTTCGCGGACGACGGACTGAACGGGCGTCGCTTTCATCGGTGTCGGCGGGGATTACCTGGATCTCCGATTTGGAACACGGTGGCCGCGGCCCGCGTCTGAATCCAAGTTGAGGAGCCCGATCGCGCTGCGTAGCATGCTGCGCTTTTCCATCGCCGGCCAGCAGGAAGCGGGAGACGTCCTCCCGTGAGGAGTCGCCGCGCGGTGGGTTCCGGTCGGACGACCATTCTCGAAGGCTCAGGAGTTCAATCGATGTCGCATTCAGTCCTCTCTTCTTTCTTGCGCGCGTCGTCCGTGGCGACGCTCGCGTTCGTCGCCGCGTGCGTCTGCGGGCCGAAGGTCGAGACGCCGGCGGCGCCCGCGCCGGTGCAGCACGTCGAGGCTCCAAAGGGTGCGTGCCCGAAAGGCCCGTATCAACAGGATGGCATGACGGTCGTCACCTCCGCGTGGCCGACCGGGAACGAAGCGTCGTCGGTGCTCTGCCTCATGAAGATGGCGCCGGCCGCCGTGACGGCGGGCGAGCCGTTCGATTACGTCATCAAGGTCACGAACCTGACCAATGACACGATCATGAACGTCACCGTGACCGACCGCCTGCCGGCCGGCTTCTCGGTGTCGAGCGCGACTCCGCCGGGCAGCGGCGGCGCGACGTCGACCTGGACGTTCGACAAGATCGCCGGTCACGAGACCAAGACGATCACGATCAAGGGCGTCGCGAAGTCGGACGGCAAGCTGACGAACTGCGCCGACGTCGTCGTCGGACCGATCCCGGTCTGCGTCGACACGATGGTCTCGACGCCGAAGCTCCAGATCACGAAGGAAGGCCCGGCCGAGGTCAGCGCGTGCGACACGATCAACTACAAGGTGACCGTGAAGAACACGGGCACCGGCACCGCGAAGGGTGTCGTCGTGACGGACAAGCTCCCCGACGGTCTGACCGGCGGTGATGCGTCCGGCACCTACAACGTCGGCGATCTCGCGGGCGGCCAGTCGAAGGACATCATGATCTCGGCGCGTCCGACGAAGACCGGCTCGTTCAGCAACTCGGCGAGCGTGACGTCGGCGAACGGCGGCAGCTCGTCGTCGAACTCGGTCACCACGAAGGTCGTGAAGCCGGCGCTCACCGTGTCGGTCTCGTGCCCGGGTTACGTCCTCGGCACCAGCAACATCACCTACAAGGTGACGGCGACCAACAAGGGCGACGCGATGTGCAAGGACACGCGGCTCGAGGCGTCGATCCCGGCCGGCACCTCGTTCGTCTCCGCGACGAACGGCGGCGCCGCGAACGGGGCGTCGGTGGTCTGGACGATGCCGACCCTCGCGGCCGGCCAGAGCGCGAACGTCGAGTTCGTCGTTCACGCCAACGACCTCGGCGCGAAGACGACCAACGTCAACGTGATCTGCGTCTGCGCCGACAAGGCCACCGCGTCCTGCACCACGGACGTGCGCGGCATCCCGGCGATCCTGCTCGAGGTGGTCGACGAGAACGACCCGATCCGCGTCGGTGAGAACGAGATCTACACCATCACCGTCACGAACCAGGGCACGCTGAAGGACACGAACGTCAAGCTGGTCGTGACGCTCGAGGATGCGCAGTCCTACGTCAGCGACTCCGGCCCGACCAAGGGCACGGCGAGCGGCCAGGTCATCACGTTCGCTCCGCTGCCGTCGATCGATCCGAAGGCGCGTGCGGAATGGAAGCTCGTCGTGAAGGCGATGAAGGCGAGCGACATCCGCATCAAGGTCTCGATGACGAGCGATCAGCTCACGCGACCGGTCGAGGAGACCGAGTCGACGAACCAGTACGAATGAGCTGACGGCCTCTGAATCGGCCTGAGAACGGGGGCGTCGGGGCTTCGGCTCCGGCGCCCCCGTTCGTCATAAACCCCGGTTCTTTTCCAAATTGACCGACCAACTCGCGTTGCTACACTCCCGCCGATTTCTATCCGGCCGGCGGAACGCCGGACTTCGATCACACCCCCGCAGGATCTTTCAGGAGTGCGTGAGCGCATGAACTCCAGGACGAGCGTCGGTCTCGGGTTGCTGCTCTTGGCGGCGGTCAGCGGGTGCAAGACCACCTGCGACGACGAGAAGTTCTACAAGAACGACACGGACCGTCTCGCGGGCATGTGCCAGCTCAAGTCCTATCTCGCCGACGTCGGCAAGGACTTCATGGACATCTTCACGCTCGACGTCGGCGCCGGCAAAGCGGGCCCGCTCCTGCTGCACGGCAACGCGCGCGTGACGAAGTACGCCGAGATCGGCGGCGGCAGCTGGTCGGGCTGGAGCAGCGGAATGCTCGGCCGCGGCATCGGCAGCTGGCGCGAGGAGAAGCACGAGGGCG
>CAZBOK010000557.1:0-2727 GCA_964493525.1 uncultured Phycisphaeraceae bacterium
GATCCGACTCGAGGAAGTTGCCGGCGACCGGGAGCGCGGACGCGGCGACCTCCCACTCCGCTTCGCTCGGCAATCGTGCGCCACGGAAGCGCGCGTAGGCGTCGGCCTCGAAGTGGCTCACGTGGCAGACCGGCGCGGCCGGATCGACGCGCGCCGGGCCGTCGAGCGTGAACTCGCGCGTCGCGTCGTTCGCGTCGCGGTAGAGCGGGCCGCGCACGCCGGACTGCTCGATCCATGCGAAGCCGTCCGCGAGCCAGAACTCCGGCCGCCGGTACCCGCCCGCCGCGATGAACTCGTCGAACTCGGCGTTCGTCACGAGCCGCGACGCGAGCTGGAACGGTTCGAGGTGCACGCGGTGCCGCGGGCTCTCGTTGTCGAAGCCGAACCCGTCGCCGTCGTGGCCGATCTCGCGGAGCCCGCCGTCGAACGCGACCCAATCGAGCGGCGGCGCGCTGGCGCGGCCGGATGCAGCGGCCGCGCGCGTGCGGTACGCGGGCAGCAACGGGTTCTGCGCCAGCGCGTGCTTCACGTCGGTGAGGATCAGTTCCTGGTGCTGCTGCTCGTGCTCGAGCCCGAGGGCGATCCGCGCGATCGCTTCCTCGGGAAGCGTCTCACCGCGCGTCTCGAGCAGCTCGCCCATGCGCTCGTCGACGGCCGCGCGATACTCGCGCACCTCGCTCACGGTCGGTCGCGAGAGCACGCCGCGTCGATCGCGCGGCAGCGGGGTGCCGACCGCCTGGTAGTAGGAGTTGAAGAGGCGCTCGTACTCCGGATGGAACGGGCGGAACTCGCGCGCGAATTCCTTCAGCACGAACGTCTCGAAGAACCACGTGGTGTGCGCGAGGTGCCAGCGCACCGGCGAGCAGTCCGGCATCGACTGCACCACCATGTCTTCGACCGCGAGCGGCAGGACGAGCCGCATCGTCGTCGCGCGGATCGCGCGGTAGCGGTCGACCAAGGCGGCGGGCGGACGCGCGCGCACCGCGGGGCGACTCGATTCGGGGTTCCGCACCTTCGCTCCGTTTCCGCACATCCGGCCCGGCGGCGGATGATAGCAGCGGTGCGATTCGGTCCCGATCGCGAGCGTCGCGCGTCGATCAGTCCCCGCGACCGCGTTTCTCGTCCGAGCGGTCGGCTTCGACGTGGATCACGCCGTCGCCGCGCGGGCCGCGCGGGTCTCTTGGCATGCGGATCTCGATCTCGTCGCCGCCCGCGCGCACGTCGGTCCGCCGGACGTCCGGCGCGGCGAGCGGCCGCCAGCCGCACTCGACGACGACGTCGACGTCCGGGCACGCGGCGACGACGAAGCGTCCCGCCGCGTCGGTGCTCCCGGGTTGATCGACCAGCACGCTCCCGTTGGCTGCACGCGCGATCACGTGGACGCTCGCGTCGTCGCACGGCTGACCGTCGCCGTCGACGAGCCGCAGGCGCAGGGGTCGCGGCGGATCGAGTCGGATCTCGGCGTGCACTTCGACGCCGCCGACCGTCGTGACCGAGCGGTCGCCGAAGCCGCGGGCGCCGCCCTTCACCGCGACGAGCACGTCGCCGACGGCCAGGTTCTCCAGGCGGAACGTGCCGTCGTCCGCGGCCCACTGGAACGAGGAGTCCTCGCCCGCGCGGCGACCCGCGACGATCCGTGCGCCCGCGACCGGCACGCCCGACGCGTCGACGACGCGACCGACGAGCATGCCGCCCGCGCCGAGCGTCGCGCGCAGTGGAGTGGACGCTCCGGCCGCGACGTCGACCGCGCGGGACCACGCCTCGCGTCCCGGCGCGCGCACGATCACGCGATGCGCCCCGACCGCGACGCCCGCGAACGCGAACGCGCCGGCGGAATCGGTGTACGTCGTCGTCTCGATCGGCTCGGTCCGATCGCCGAGCACGAGTTCGCTCGCGGCCCGGTGCGCGTCCGGATCGAGCGCGACGCGCGCGCCGGCGATCGGCATCCCGGTATCGTCGGCGATGGTGCCGTCGATCGCGCCGCCGGCGCCCTCGAGGACGAGCGTGAGCTCCGGGCGCGGACCGTTCGCGCGGTGCAGGAGCGTGGTCGCCGACGGCGCGAAACCGGCGGCGCGCGCGCCGATGCCGCGCTCGGCCGCGACCTGCCGAACCAGGAACGATCCGTCGGCCGCGGTGCGCGCGACGGTCGCCGACTCGGTGTGCATCCGTCCGTCGCCGCTCGAACCGACGAGCGTGAGGAACACTTCCGCGTTGCCAACCGGCGCGCCGCCGCGATCGACGACGCGCCCGCGCACGTCCTCGCCGCCGTCGAGCGACACGTCGACGCGCGCGGTCCGGCCGCGCTTCACCGCGCACAGCGCGAGGAAGCCGCGATCGACGAAGACGTCGACCTCGCCGGGCGCGACCTTCTCGAGACGCGCGAACCCGTTCGCGTCGGTGAGCACGCGGCGCGGCGCGAACCACGGGTCGCGATCACCGAGGCAGCACGCGACGATGCCGACGCCCGCCGCGGGGACCGACGCCGCGAACGACACGTGGATCTCGACGTCGCCCGTCGTCGCGGCCGCGCCATCGCCCGCGGGACCGGATGCAGCGAGCGCGGCGGCGGGCGCCGTGGATTCGTCGCGTGCGATCTCACGGATCGGCGGCGCGCTCGCGGCATCGATCGCCGCGACGGCATCGTGTCCGGCGCGCTCCGGTGCGAGCGGCGGGACGAGCGCCGACGAATCGCGAGGGTTCGACGCGTCGCGGCCGGCGAACACCGCG
>CAZBOK010000558.1:0-2724 GCA_964493525.1 uncultured Phycisphaeraceae bacterium
CGACTTCGTCGGGGTTCACCGAGCGGTTCGGCTCCTTGCCGAAGATCTTCTTCACGATCGCCTGGACCGCGGGCATGCGCGTCGAGCCGCCGACGAGGATCACCTCGTCGATGTCGGCCGCCTTCAGGCCCGCGTCCTTCACGCACTGCTCGACCGGCTTCTTCGTGCGCTCGACGAGGTCCTCGACGAGCGACTCGAACTTGGCGCGCGTGATGTTCATCTGCAGGTGCTTCGGACCGCTCTGATCGGCAGTGATGAACGGCAGGTTGATCGACGTCTGCACCTGGCTCGACAGCTCGCACTTCGCCTTCTCGCAGGCTTCCTTCAGGCGCTGCAGAGCCATCACGTCCTTGCGCAGGTCGACGCCGTTCTCCTTCTTGAACTCCTCCGCGACGTGGTCGATCAGCCGCTGATCGAAGTCGTCGCCGCCGAGGTGCGTGTCGCCGTTCGTGGACTTCACCTCGAAGACGCCGTCGCCGATCTCGAGAATCGAGATGTCGAAGGTGCCGCCGCCGAGGTCGTAGACCGCGATCTTGCCGCTCTTCTTCTTGTCGAGGCCATACGCGAGCGCGGCTGCGGTCGGCTCGTTGACGATGCGCTCGACCGTGAGGCCGGCGATCTCGCCCGCGTCCTTCGTGGCCTGGCGCTGCGAGTCGTTGAAGTAGGCCGGCACCGTGATGACGGCGCGCGTGATCTTTTCGCCGAGGTACGCCTCGGCCGTCTCCTTCAGCGAGCGCAGGATGATCGCGGAGACTTCGGGCGGCGTGTACTGCTTGCCGCGGATCTCGACCTTCACGAGCTCGCTCGCGCCGCCGACGATCGCGTACGGGACGAGTTTCTCTTCCGATGCGACCTCGGCGTGGCGGCGCCCCATGAAGCGCTTGATCGAGAAGACGGTGTTCTTCGCGTTCGTGACCGCCTGTCGCTTCGCGGGGAAGCCGACCAGGCGCTCGCCGCTCTCGAGGAAGCCGACGACCGACGGAGTGATCCGCGAGCCTTCGGTGTTCGCGATCACCGTGGGCGTCGATCCTTCCATGATCGCCACCACCGAGTTCGTGGTGCCGAGGTCGATGCCGATGATCTTCGAAGCGCTGCCTGCCATGTTCGACTCCTCCGATTCCTGCCGCCGTGTCCGCCCCGCCCCACTGCTCCACAGGATTCGCGGGATCCGCGGGGAGGTCGCGCGGAGAGCAAACGACAAACCAATCGAACCCGCGTGACGAGATCGGAGCGCGTTCGCGGATTGGAGGCGTTCTGAGCGGAGAGTTCGGCCGATCGCCCGACGGTCGCGCGCGCCCGTTCGCCGCGTCTGGAAAGACGAATCCGCCCGGCGTCCGCGTCAAGCTGTCGCGGGATTCTCGCGCGTCGGTGGATCGAGCGGCAACGAGATCGTGAACGACGTGCCCTTGCCCGGTTCGGACGAGACGGTCAGCCGGCCGCCGTGCTCCTCGACGATGCGCCGGGCCGTCGGCAGGCCGAGCCCCGTGCCCCCCTTCTTCGTCGAGTAGTAGGCCTCGAAGATCCGCGGCAGCGCTTCCGCGGAGATGCCGGGGCCGGTGTCGGTCACCGAGATCACGGCGTGCGCGTCGCGCTTCTTCGTGGTCACGAAGATCTCGCCGTGCTTGCCCGACTCCTGGATCGCCTGGCGCGCGTTCAGGAGGAGATTGAGGAGCGCCTGCTGCACGTACTTGCGGTCGACGCGCACGGAGCCGAGCGACTTGTCATACGCGGTGCGCATTCCGACCCCGCACTTGCGGGTCTCGGGCTCGACGAACGAGACGACGTCGTCGACGATCGCGTTCAGGTCGCCCGGCTCCGGATGGAGATCGAACCCGCGGGCGAGCTTCAAGAAGTCGTTCACGATGTCCTCGAGCCGCGTCACGGCCTTCTCGAGGACCTCGACGCGCCGCGCGGCGCGCTCGCCGGCCGAACTCCGCGCGCCCGACTTCGGCGCGTCCTTCTCCAGGTCCTCACGGAGGAGCTGGAGGTTGACCTTCATCGTCGAGAGCGGGTTGCGGACTTCGTGCGCGAGGCCGCCGGCGAGCGTGCCGAGGTAGGCCATGCGCCCCATGCGGTTCGCGGCGCCCGGCGTCGGGTTCTTCGCGCTCATCGCGGGAGAGAGTACCCGCGAGGGGTCCTCGAAAAACACCGCTCGACTGGGCACAATCGCCGCGTGGAGACGGTCTTCATCGATGGCACCGGCGGCGCGAGCGGCGGCGAGCTCGACTCCGCGCGACTCATGGCGGCGGCGGCGCGCGCGGCGGAGTTCATCGTCGCCGGCGAAGTCGTCGCGCTGCCGACCGAAACGGTCTACGGACTCGGCGTCGATGCCGATCTTCCCGCTGCGATCACGCGGCTGCGCGAAGTGAAGGGTCGCGACGCAGGGAAGCCGTTCACGATCGCGTGCGCCGATTCCGCCACCGCGCTCGCGCGCGTCGCGCCGCTCCCGGCCGCGGCCGCGCGGCTCGTGCGGCGGTTCTGGCCCGGGCCGCTCACGCTCGTCGTGCCGGATCGCGACGGACGATCCGTCGGGCTTCGCGTCCCCGGCCACGCGCTCACGCGCGCCGTGCTCGAACGCTCGGGCCGCGCGATCGCTCTCTCGAGCGCGAACCCGTCGGGTGAGCCGCCGGCCACGACGGCCGCCGAGGTGCTCGAGCAGTTCCGCGGGAAGATCGCCGCCGTGCTCGACGGAGGCCGCGCGGCGATCGGCGAACCGTCCACCGT
>CAZBOK010000559.1:0-2717 GCA_964493525.1 uncultured Phycisphaeraceae bacterium
ACCCGCTGCGCGGCGTGAAGTTCTCGACGTGGGTGTACACGGTCGTGAAGAACCACTGCTTCGACGTGTTGAAGAAGCGGCGGCTGCATGTCGTGGCGTTGGACGACGCGACGAAGCAGGACGGTGACGAAGGGCGCGAGCGGCAGATCGAGTCGACCGCGCGGCCGCCGAGTGACGAAGCGTTGTCCGCGGAGATGGTCGCGCACATCGCGGACGCGGTCGGCGAGCTGAGCGAGGACCAGCGGCTGGTGTTCGTGCTGCGCGAGTATCAGGGCCTCGACTATCGAGAGATCGCGCAGGTGGCCGAGTGTTCGGAAGGCACCGTGAAGTCGCGGCTCCACCGCGCGAAGGAAGCGCTGCGCAAGCGACTGCGCCGCTACGTGCTGCAGGAAGGACTCCCGTGAGCGCGGTCCGAGACCGAAGAGATCGAAGAGGATGGCGATGACCGACGGATTCGACTGCCGAAGATTCGACGCGCTGCTGCCGGCGGCGGTCGCCGACCTCGTGGAGGCCGGCGACGTCGCCCCGTTCGAGCGGCATCGTCGTGCGTGCCCCGCGTGCGCAGCGCGGTTCGCGGAGGAGCACGCGGCCGAACGCCGCGTCGCCGCGCTGATCGCGCGCGCACCCGCGCCTCCCCCGCCGTCCGGCTTCGCCGATCGCGTCATCGATCGACTCGTGTCCGAGCCCGCCGCCGCGGAAGACCGCCTGTGGAGGAACTGGCCCGCGCCCGCGGCGCCACGCGGTTTCGCGGACCGCGTGATCGCGGCGCTGCGTCGCCGACCGACCCGCGTCCCCGGTCGCCGCGTCGCGGTGGCCGCGGCGATCCTGCTCGGCATCGGACTGCTCGGCCTCCGTCAACTGCGCATCACCGGACCGGACGCGCCGGAGACGACGCCGGTCGCGACCGAGTGGTTGACCGTCGACGAGCTGCTCGCGCGCTACGGCAACGGCGCGCGCCTCGAGCACGTGGTGCACGCCCAGTTCCCCGACGGCATCGGCGCGTTCGACCGCACGCCTCTCGTCGCCGACGTCTCGCGCCGCGCGAGCGGCAACGCCTTCCACCGCGCGCTGCGCGAATCGCTCCGCGAGGAATCGGGCCGCTGATGGGACTCGCGGCGGCGGCGCTCTGTCTTTCGCTGCTGGGCAACGGCCCCGGCGACGACGCCGCGCTCGCGGAGCGCCTGATCCTCGACTTCGACGGTGCGTGGAATCGCGGCGACGTCGACGCGCTGATGGCTCCGGTCTCGTCGCGCTTCGGATGCGACATGTACGGGGAGATCGACGTCGCCCGCCTCGAGGACACGTTCCGCCGGCTGCTCGATCGATTCGCGGGCTCGACGTGCCGCACGGAGATCGTCGACTTCGCGCCCGCGACGACGGACATGCCGGTGATCCGCGCGTTCACGCGCCGCCGCATCGAGTCGAAGGGACGTCTGCTCGAAGAGCTCGATCACGTGCTCTACCTGCGCCGCGAGTGGGACGGCCTGCGCATCACCGGACTCGAGGACTTCGACGCCGACGCGCTCGAGCGCGTGAAGACGCGCTCGAGCGACGGCACGGTCGCGTACGCGAATCCGTCGCTCGCCTACCGGTTCGACGCGCCCGCGGGGATGTTCGTCGTCCCGGTGCAGCCGTTCGGCGCCGCACTCGACCACGTGCTCGTGCGCGCCGCCGATCTCGGCGACGAGATCGAGCTGTTCGTGATCCAGACCTGCGTGCCGTTCGAGGTCGAGCGCGCGCTCGACGCCGATCTCGACGCGTGGACCGCGGCCGCCGATCAGGGAGTCGTGGAAGAGCGCGCCGACGTCCGCTTGCCCGGCGCCCCGACGGCGCGCGCCGCGCAGGCGATCGCGCGCTACGTCGGCGCGAGCTGCTCTCTCTCGGGCGGGGTGTCCGCGAAGCGGGGGCGCCGCATGGTCCGCGTCTACGCGCAGCTCGATCGCTGCCTGCTTCTGGCGATCGACCTGCGGAGCTCCGCAGATCGCTACCCCGTCGCGCACGCATCGTTCGATCGGCTCGTCGAGTCGCTCGCGTTCGATGCGCCGCCCGGCGCGGAGTACGGCCGACTCGTGCTCGCCCGCAAGGGGCTCGGGCCGGTCGCGCGCGGCGTGTTCCGCGACGCGCGCTCGGGTTTCACGATGAACGCCCCGCGCGGGAGCGAGCTCTCGAGGATCGCGACGAACGGCCTGTTCCACCTCGTCGTGCTGACACCGGTCGTCGTCGCTGCGGAGCCGGACGCCGCGTTCACGCCGTTGGGCGGTCGCGCCGCGCCCGGAAGCGAGTCGACCGCGTCGATCGAAGTGCACGTCGAAGCAATGGCGCTGATGGATCCGGACATGCCGCTCGCCGACTTCGCGAATGCGCAGGACCTCGCGCGCGCCGCATGCGTCGGTCAGAGCGGCGGCGCGCTCGTGGTCACGCCGCGCGCGCCGCGCACCATCGCCGGCGTCCCCGGCATCACGATCGAACGGCGGACGCGCACGCGCGAGAGCGTGAGCATCGAGCGCTGCGCGTACTTCGTCCGCAACGGGATTGCGTTCACCGCGCGCGTCGAATCGACCGAGCCGGCGGCGCCGGCCGCGGCGACCGCGCTGTGGCGCGTGCTCGACACGATCCGCTTCGACGCGAAGTGATCAGCCGCCGGTCTTCGGCGGCGCGTCCGGTGCGGCGGGTGCGGTCGCCGGCGGCGCGGCCGGCGCCGGCGCGGGCGGCGGCAG